>JAGRMU010000250.1:1129-2090 GCA_020441165.1 Sedimentitalea sp. | reverse complement strand
CCCGGCAGGCCGATTTCCTGGCCCCCGGACCCGCCGCGGCTCAGGAAGTGATACAGCGCAACACCCAGACGTCGTAGCGGCTGTGATCCAACGCGTTCAGCGCCGGGGACGAGGCGATCATCCAGCCCTCGAAGCGGATCTGGTCGCTGCCCTCGTCGCGGATGACGAGATAGGCGAAGGCGTCGCCGGTGGGGTTCTCGGAGGGGTATCGGCAATCGGCCAGCTCGACCCGCAGCCCGAAGACCGGCGCCGATCCGCCCGCCGCGACGGTCACGTCCACGGTTTCGCCGTTGACCTTGTCGAGGCCGCGCAGCAGCGCGCCGGGCGCCGAGGTCGCCGAGTCCTGCGCAAGGCCCGCGAGGCCGGAGAGCCCCAGCGCCAGAAGGGCGGCGCGCAGGATCATCCCTCGGGCTGACTGCCGCCGGCGACGAACTTGACCAGCAGCGAGATCAGGCTGACGGCGCCCTGGGTATCCTCGACCTCGTCGCCCGCCTCGAAGAAGAAGGGCGAGCCGCCCGGCATGATCTCGACGAAATTGCCGCCCAGCAGCCCCTCGGACGAGACGATCACCGCGCTGTCGTCGGGCACCGCGATGCCGGTGGCAACGCTGAAGGTGGTGTCGGCGCGATAGGTCTCGGGGTTCAGCACCACATCGGTGACGGTGCCGATCTTGACGCCTGCGAGGCGCACGTCGGTGCCGACGCCCACCCCTTCCAACGAGCGGAAACTGGCATGCAGCGGATAGCTGTCGCCGGCGGCCGACAGGCCGGTGGTCTGGCTGGCGTAGAAGCCGAAGGCCAGCGCCGCGGCCAGAACCGCGCCGCCGACCAGAACCTCGGTGGTGTTATGCGACATCGCGCGCTCCCGGACGTGGCAAGGTTACTCGGGCCGCCAGGCCTCGTAATCGCTGCGCGGCGCCGGATGGGCCCGGCGGATCGACCCGGCGGGCGCATAGGCCAGG
>JAGRMU010000250.1:0-1079 GCA_020441165.1 Sedimentitalea sp. | reverse complement strand
TTTTCCGAGGGCGGCTCGTCCCAGGTGCGGTGCAGCCAGCCATGCCAGTCGGGGCTGATCCGGCTGGCCTCGACCTCGCCGTTGAACATCACCCAGCGCTTGCTGTCATCGGCATTGCGATAGAACACGTTGCCCTGATCGTCCTCGCCCACCTTCTCGCCCTTGCGCCAGGTGAAGATCTTGGTGTTGAGCGTCGAATCGTTCCACCAGGTCACGGCGCGCAGAAGCGTGTTCAAGATACCCATCGGGACCTCCAGTCATTTGGACCTGATATGGCCTATCTGCCGGCGAAGGTCCAGTGACAAGGTCGCGCAGGGCGGGCGCGGTCAGCGGGACCGCGGGAGCAGCGCGGTCACCTCGATCTCGATCCTGAACCGCGGGTCGATCAACCCGCATTCAATCATCGTCGCCGCCGGGGGATTGGCGCCGAAGCGCTCGCGCAGCAGCGGCCAGCAGGCTTCGAAATCGCCGCGATCGGGCAGCATGTAGGTGACGCGCACCACGTCGGCAAAGCCGCACCCCGCCTCGGCCAGGGCCCGGTCGATCACGCCGAGCGCCGAACGGCACTGATCGGCAACGCCGACCGGAACCTCGGGCCCCGCGGCCACGCATCCCGACACGAACACGAAATCCCCGGCCACCACGGCCCGGCAATATCCGACCTTGTCCTCATAGACCCCGCCCGACGTGATCCGGCGGATCGCCATGGATCATCCGGCCGTTGCCGGCGTCTTCTCGCTGTCGGCGTAGATCAGCAGGGGCGAGGCGTCCGAGATCACCGCCTCCTCGTTGACCACGACCTCGGTCACGCTGGTCATGCTGGGCAGCTCGAACATGGTGTCGAGCAGGATGTCCTCGAGGATCGAACGCAGCCCGCGCGCCCCGGTCTTGCGCTTGATTGCGCGCTTGGCGATGGCGGTCAGCGCGTCCTCGGTGAACGTCAGCTCGGTGTCCTCCAGCTCGAACAGGCGCTGATACTGCTTGACCAGCGCATTCTTCGGCTTGGTCAGGATGGTGACCAGCGCCGCCTCGTCCAGATCCTCGAGCGTCGCCAGCACCGGCAGGCGGCCGACGAATTC
>JAGRMU010000249.1 GCA_020441165.1 Sedimentitalea sp. | reverse complement strand
CGGCCGTCTGGCCTTCGCGCACCGTCAGCTTGGCGCCATACTTGTTCTCGTGGCCCTCGCGCTCGAAGCGCCAGACCATGGTGTCGCGCGTGTCGTCCACCCAGTGGATGACGTCGATGAATTCGCCCTTGAGAAAGTCGAAGATGCTCATGTGTCGGTCCTTTCCGTGTCGGGGGTCACGACGAGGCTCCGGCCAGCTCGCGGGCGATGGCCTGGATCGTCGGGCGGGCCTCGTCGGCGGTCATGCCGGGCTGCAGGCGCGGATCGTAGAGGATGCGCAGCAGCATCTCGTCATGGCCGGTCAGCAGCGCGAACTCGTCGTCGTCGTTGAAGATCGAAGGGCGCGCCGCGGGGCTGTCATTGGGCAGGCCGAGCCCCTGGGCGATCTCCTCGTGGATGCAGCTGAGCCGCACCAGGTCGGGATGTTCGGCCCGGATCAGCGCCACCGCGCGGGTATACTCGTTGGGCGCACCAGTGCCGGCGACCGCGACCACCAGGCAGTAGAACGAGCGCGGCAGGTCGCGAAAGAGCGCCAGCTCGGCCTGCGAGATGCTGGGCACCAGCTCGACCAGCCGGGTCTGCAGGAACTCCGCGTCGTCGTCGCTGGCCACGAAGACGTGGAAATTGGCGCCGCTCTCGACCGTGGCGATCGAATGGCCGGTGACCCGGGCCAGCCGATTGGCATAGCCGGAGATGCTGGCCGCGTCGCGGCTGCGGATGCCCGGCGGCACGCTGGGGCCGAACTCGACCCCGATGCGCACCGGCCCTTGCCAGCGGCTGAGCCGCCCGCCGCTGATCGAGCGTCCCGGCCCGCGGGCATATTCGTCGAAGAAGGCCAGGGTCTCGAAGTTGCGGGCCAGGTCCTCGTCGGTGAAGGGCGTGTCGGGGCCGCCCCCGTCGGTGCGCAAGAGGCCCCCGGTCAGAAGATCGTTCTGCACGCCGGCGTAATAGCGCGCCAGCTCGGCGCTGCGCACCGAACGCGGGGCGGCGACCTGCACCGGGGCGGCGGCCGGTTCGGGCCGCGCCTGCGGCTTGGGCGAGGTCACCGGGCCTTGCGGTTCGCACCCCGCGAGCGCCAGCAACGCGCCCGCGACCAGCGCGACCCGGAGGATACCGAAGAGGGGAGCGCGCGACCGCACCGGCGTCTCAGGCCGGAACCGAACCGCCGGCGGTGTCGCCGAGCCCGTCCTTGCGCGCCTTGGCCGAGGCCAGCGTCTCGCGCAGCTCGGCCTCCATCTTCTTCAGCTCCTCCTCGGCGGCGGCGCGGCGCGCCTTGCCCTCGTCGGCGATCTGCAGGCTTTCCTGGATGGTGCCGATCAGGTCGGCATTGGCCTTCTTGACCGCCTCGATATCGAACACCCCGCGCTCCATCTCGGCGCGGATCAGCTTGTTGCTGTCGCGCAGGTTCTTGGCGTTGGAGGTCAGCAGCTCGTTGGTCAGGTCATTGGCGTCGCGCACCGCCGCCGCCGCCTCGGAGCTGCGCTGGATGGTGACCGCCTGCGCCAGCTGCGTCTCCCAGAGCGGCACGGTGTTGACCAGGGTCGAGTTGATCTTGGTCACCAGCGACTTGTCGTTCTCCTGCACCAGCCGGATCGAGGGCAGCGACTGCATGGTGACCTGGCGGGTCAGCTTGAGGTCGTGCACCCGCCGCTCCAGGTCGTCGCGGGCGGCGCGCAGGTCGCGCAGCTCCTGCGCGCGCATCACCTTCTGCTCCTCGGGCGCGGCCTCGACCGCCGCGGCGCGGGCGGGGATGTCGGTGCCGTCGAGGGTCTTCAGCTTCTCCTCGCCGGCGGCGATGTAGAGCGCCAGCTCGTCATAGAACTGCAGGGTCTTCTCGTAGAGCAGATCGAGCGACTTGATGTCCTTCAGCAGCGTGTGCTCATGGCCCAGCAGGTCGTCGGTGATCCGGTCGATCTGGCCCTGCACCTCCTCGAAACGGGCGGTGAACTTGGCGAAGGGGGCGGTGCGGCCGATCAGCTTTTCCCACCAGCTGAGCTCGCGCCGCACGTCGAGCTCGCTGACCGAGAAGCCGCGGATGGTGGTGACGATGTTGCGCAGGCTGTCCCCGGCGGGGCCGACATCCTTGTTGCGCACGTCCGACAGCATCGCCTGGCTGATCTCCTGCAACTCGGCCTGCGCGGCCGAGCCGAAGGAGACGATGGACTGGGTGTCGCCCATGTCGATCTCGTCCATGCGGCGGCGGATCTCGGCGCCGACCGGCGCCGCGGCCGCCTCCAGCGGCACGATCTCGGACTTCGGTTCGGGCAGGACCACGGCATTGACCTCCTCGACCAGGGTCAGCGCATCCTGCGCCTTCTTGCGGACTGTTTCGGACATGGCGGAGCTTCCTTTTTCGTCGGGGGGCTGGGTCATTCGAGGCGGACGCCTTCGCGTTGCAGACGCTCGCGCAAAACGTCGATCTCGACGGTCAGATCGCTGCGGTCCTCGAGCAGCATCTTGCGGGTGCGGGCGTCGAAATTCTGTTCCAGATCGTCGAGCAGCGCCAGGTAATCCTTGCGCGCCTGGGCATCGCGGCTGCGCGCGTAGATGTCGGCGAACTTGATCGTCGCGTCGCGTGCGCCCATCAGGTAGACGGTCAGGAACTTGCGCGCGCCGGTCAGATCGCGCGGATCCTCCTCGACGGTGCGGATCAGGGTGCGGGCCGAGGCCTGGAAGCGCTCGACCCGCGCCTCGACCTGGCGGTCGCCGGCCCGCGCGATCGCGTCGCGCATCGCCGAGAGGTATTTTTCGGCCTCGTCCACCACCCGCGCAACGCGGCTCTGCTGGAAGCTGTCGA
>JAGRMU010000248.1:7871-9552 GCA_020441165.1 Sedimentitalea sp. | reverse complement strand
GGCGATCAGCGCCTGCTCGACCTCGAAGGGCGAGACCCAGATTCCCGAGACCTTGAACATGTCGTCGGTGCGCCCGCAATAGACGAAGCGCCCGTCCGCACGCCGCTCGTACTTGTCGCCGGTGCGCGTCCAGTGCCCCTCGAAGGTCGAGCGGCTCTTGTCGCGCTTGTTCCAGTAGCCGTCCGCCGCCGAGGCGCCGCGCACCAGCAACTCGCCGATCTCGCCGGGGCCGACCTCGGCCCCGGTCTCGTCCACCAGGCGCATGTCATAGCCGGGCACCGGACGGCCGGAGGTGCCATAGACCACGTCGTCCGGCGCGTTGCTGAGGAAGATGTGCAGCATCTCGGTCGAGCCGACCCCGTCGAGGATGTCGACCCCCCAGAGCGCGCGCCACTTGCGGCCGATCTCCTCGGGCAGGGCCTCGCCCGCCGAGATGCAGCGCCTCAGCGGCACTTCCGGCACCCCGGCCCGCTCCAGCAGCGCCACGGTCCCGGCATAGAGCGTCGGCACGCCGCCGAAGATCGTCGGCCGCTCGGTGGCCAGGATCTCGACCACGCTTTCGGGGGTCGGGCGGCCGTTGAACAGGATCGAGGTGGCGCCCACCGACATCGGGAAGGACATCGAATTGCCCAGCCCGTAGGCGAAAAAGAGCTTGGCTGCCGAGAACACCACGTCCTCCTCGGTAATGCGCAGCACCTGCGCGCCGTAGCTGTCGGCGGTCGCCTTCAGGCTGGCATGGACATGGCGCACGCCCTTGGGCAGGCCGGTGGAGCCCGACGAGTAGAGCCAGAAGGCGCAATCGTCGGCAGAGGCCGGGATCGCCTCGGCCGGGGCACAGCCGCGCAGGAACTCGGCATAGCCCAAGGTGCCCTCGGGCGCGGCCTCGCCAATCACCACGATCCGGTGCAGATGCGCCGCGGCGCGCGCCGCCGGTTCGACGACGGGCCAGAGCTCCTCGGAGACGAAGAGGGTGGCGGCGCGGCTGTCCTCGAGGATGCCGCGATAGACATCGGCGGTCAGCAGCGTGTTCAGCGGCACCGGGATCACCCCGGCCTTGAGACAGCCCCAGAAGATCGCCGGAAACTCGATCTGGTCCAGCACCAGCATCAACGCGCGGGATTCGCGCGGGGTGCCGGCGCGGGCCAGCGCGGCGGCGACGCGGCCGGTCTCGTCGGCCAGCGCGCCATAGGTGAGCGTGCGCTTCGGCCCGGCCGCCTCGTGAAAGGCCGGCTTGCCGCCCCGCCCCGCGCGCACGTGACGGTCGACGAAGAAATCGGCGGCGTTCTGTGTGTCGGTCATGGCCCCTTCTCCCCCTCCCGGGCCGGCGCCCGAGGCAAGCGCGGCCCGTGCCGCAAGTATGCACCTTGCCCGCCGCCACGCAAGCGCGGGGCGCTCTCCCTAGCCGGGCAGCAGGAACAGCGTGATGGCGGGGAACAGCACCAGGATCGTCACCCGCACGAGGTCCGAGGCCACGAAATACATCACCGCCTTGTAGGTCTCGACGATGGGCGTCTTGCGGTCCATGGCGTTGATCACGAAGAGGTTCATGCCCACCGGCGGGGTGATCAGCCCGACCTCGACCACGATCAGCACCAGGATCCCGAACCAGATCGCCAGATGCTCGGGGCTGAGCCCGAAATCCAGCCCGCTGATCACCGGAAAGAAGATCGGGATGGTCAGC
>JAGRMU010000248.1:0-7862 GCA_020441165.1 Sedimentitalea sp. | reverse complement strand
ACAGGCTGTCCATCAGGCAGCCGAAGATCAGGTAGAAGACCAGGATCAGGGTGAGCACGGTCCACGGGCTGAACCCCTGGCTGACCACGAAATTCGACAGCTCCTGCGGCACCTGGGTCAGCGCCAGGAAGCCGTTGTAGAAGGCCGCGCCGAGGATGATGAAGAAGATCATCGCGGTCGAGCGCGCGGTGACGTAGAAGCTGTCGATCAGCGTGGACCAGGTCAGCCCGCCGTTGATCAGCGCGATCAGCCCGGTGCCGAAGGCGCCCACCGCGGCGCCCTCGGTGGGGGTGAACCAGCCCAGGTAGATGCCGCCCACCACCAGCGCGAAGACCACCAGCACCGGCCAGACATCGACCAGCGCGCGGAAGCGGTCGGCCATCGGCACCGGCGGCCGGGTTCCGGCGGACTCGGGGTGCACCCGCACATAGACCGAGATGGCGATCACATAGCTGATCGCGGCCAGGATCCCGGGGATGAACGCGGCAAGGAACAGCTTGGCGATGTTCTGCTCGGTCAGGATCGCATAGATCACCAGCACCACCGAGGGCGGGATCAGGATGCCCAGCGTGCCGCCCGCCGCCAGGGTGGCGGTCGAAAAGCCCCCGGCATAGCCGTACTGGCGCAGCTCGGGCAGGGCCACCCGGCCCATGGTGGCGGCGGTGGCCAGCGAGCTGCCGCAGATCGCGCCGAACCCCGCGCAGGCGCCGATGGCGGCCATCGCGACGCCGCCGCGGCGGTGGCCGAGAAACCCCTCGGCCGCCTTGAAGAGCGCCGTGCTCATCCCGCCGAGCGTCGCGAAATGGCCCATCAGCAGGAACATCGGCACGATGGTCAGCGAATAGCTGGAAAAGGTGGTGAAGGTCTCGGATTTCAGCCGCGAGAACGGCACGTTGGTGCCGCCGGTCACCCAGATCAGCCCGCCGAGCCCGGTCACGAACATCGCGAGGCCGATCGGCACCCGCAGGAAGATCAGCAGCATCAGCACCGGGAAGGAGGCGATGCCGATCTCGAGCGCGGTCAATGGTCCGCTCCCGCACCGTCCCGGACGAGGATCCGGCCGGTGAAGAACTCGACGGTGCGCACGGCGGCCATGTAGACCCCGACCAGGGCGGCGACCACCGAGCCGAACAAGCTGGCCGCATAGGCCCACCAGACCGGGAATTGCAGCAGGAAGCTGGTTTCGCCATAGCGCATCTTGGCGATCATCCCGTCATAGAGACGCCACGCAATCAGCACCAGCACCGCGGCGAAGGCGATCTCGACCAGCATCCGCAGGAAGGCGTTGGCGCGCTCGGGCAGGAAATTGGTGAAGATGTCCACCGAGGCATGGCCGGCGGTGATCTGGCAGAGCGGCAGGAAGGCGAAGATGGCGAAGGCGACGCCGGCCTCGACCAGTTCGTAATCGCCGTTTACCGGGCCGACGCCGGTGGCCAGAATCCAGGTCGAAAAGCCGGGGGCGAGGCCCTGCATGAAGGCACCGTGAAACAGCGTGTTCAGAAGCCGCCCGAGGATCGACGCGCAGGTCAGCAGGATCAGCGCGGTCAGCACAAGGCCTCCGAGCACCGCCATGAACCGCGACATCCGCAACATGAACCCGTACATCCGCCCGTCCGGTTCCCGTGAAATTGAAAAGAAAACCGCGGCGACAGGGGCCGCCGCGGTCGTCGCTCACCGATGCGTCACTCGGTGTATTTGTCGATCAGCATCCGGGCCTGATCGATCAGCGCCTGGCCATCGATGCCCTTGGAGCTCATGTCGGCGATCCATGCGTCATAGATCGGCTGCGACAGCTCGCGCCATTCGGCGGTCTGTTCGGCATCGAGCGTGATGATGTTGTTGCCCAGATCGACGGCGATCTGGCGGGCGGGACCGTCGGCATCGGCCTGGGTGCCGCCGGCGAAGATCGAGAATTCCAGTCCGCTGTTGTCGTCGATCACCTTCTTCAGATCATCGGGCAGGCTGTCGTACTTGTCCTTGTTCATCGCCATGACGAAGGTCAGCACATAGAGCGCGTTGCCGGTGAACTCGGTATGGTTGCTCACCAGCTCCGAAACCTTCATCGCCGTCGTCACCTCCCAGGGGATGGTGGCGCCGTCGATCACGCCCTTCGAGAGCGATTCGGGAATCGACGGGACCGGCATGCCGACCGGGGTGGCGCCCAGCTGGGTCAACAGCGCGTTGACCGAGCGCGAGCCGCCGCGGATCTTCATGCCCTGAAGATCGGACGGCGAGGTGACCGGTTCCTTGGTGTGGAACACGCCGGGCCCGTGTACCCAGGCGGCGAGGATCTTGACGTCCTTGAAATCGGTGTCCTTCCAGTGCTCCTGCAGCATGTCCCAATAGGCATGGGTGGTCGAGCGGGCGTTGGTCATCATGAACGGCAGCTCGAACACCTCGGCGCCCGGAAAGCGGCCCGGGGTATAGCCGAGCACCGTCCAGATCACGTCGGCAACACCGTCGATGGCCTGGTCGATCAGTTCGGGCGGGGTGCCGCCGAGCTGCATCGAGGGATAGCGCTCGACCTTGATGCGCCCGCCCGAATCCGCCTCGACCTTGTCGGCCCAAACATCCAGCACCAGGGTCGGCACGTTGGCCTGCGCCGGCAGGAACTGGTGCAGTTTCAGCGTGACCTCCTGGGCAAGCGCCGAGGTCGCGGTCAGCCCGGTGGCCAGCGCCGCCAGCGCCGCGCCGCCCACAAGGCCAAGTATCGTTCTGCGTCTGGTCATTTAGAATCCTCCCCTATCGACCGTTTGTTGCGTCATTTAGAGCCGGAGTGGAGTTATATTGCAACATTCATTTTCGCGCCGACCGGCGCGGCGCGCGTTTTCCCGCATAGGGGTATTGCAGTAGCCGCCGCTGTCGGCCCTCGGAAGCGCGACGTCTCCGACCCGGCCCCGGAGGCGGACGCGCGCGATTCCTGACGCTGCGGCCGAGGGATAGAACGGGCGACCGGGCTTGCGCCGCCGGTCGGGGCCTGGCCGGTCGACGCGTTGGCGGTAGGTGGCATCTTTGGCGGATGACGGGCACGGCGTCGGCGAGGGAAACCCCTTCCGGCGGCGCCGGCCCTGTCGCTCCGCCCGGGCCGTGAGCAAGATAATGCATCAGCGACGGTGCGGCGCCGCATTTTGGTGCCACCTGCGCCCGCCCGCTTGCCCCCGTGCAGGGGCGCTCACGCGGGGTCGGTCAGGGTCAGCCGGATCGGGTCCAGCCCGTCGATGCCGCCGGTGATCACGTCGCCCGGCCGCACCGCGCCGACGCCTGCGGGGGTGCCGGTCAGGATCAGGTCGCCGGGGCGCAGGTGATAGAAGCCCGAAAGATGGCAGATGATCTCGTCCAGCTTCCAGATCAGCTCGTCCAGCGTCGCGTCCTGCCGGGTCTCGCCGTTGACCTCGAGGTGGATGCGCTGCGCCGCGATCGGGGCCATGTCGGCGGCCCGGGTCAGCGGCGCGAAAACCGCCGAGTTCTCGACATCCTTGCCGAGGCCCCAGGGCCGCTGCTTGGCGCGCTCGGAGAGCTGCAGGTCGCGGCGGGTCATGTCGAGAGCGCAGCCATAGGCATAGATCGCGGCGCGGGCCTCGTCGGGGCTGGCGCGGAACACCTCGGCACCGAGGGCGATGGCCAGCTCCATCTCGTAGTGATAGTTCTCGGTGCCCGGCGGATAGGGCACCGCGGCGCCGCTGAGCACCGCCGAGGCCGGCGACTTGGTGAAGTAGAAGGGTTTCTCGCGGTCCACCTCGACCCCCATCTCGGCGGCATGGGCGGCGTAGTTGCGCCCGACGCAGAAGATCCGCCCGATGGGATAGGTGGCACTTTCCCCGCGCACCGGGATGCCCGGCACCGGCGGCAGGGAGAACAGGCTGTCGCTCATCACGGGGCGCTCCTTTTTAGGGTCCGGCCCAGCTGGCCGGGACGGGGTTGCGAATGCCGGCCCCCGCCCGGCAAAATGCGCGGGCGGGCGCCGCCGGTCAATCGCCGCAACAGGCTCAGGCCCGGGCGGCGGTGACCAGGAACTCGACGCGATACTCCGGCGTTGCCAGCTTCGCCTCGCCGCAGGCCCGCGCCGGGGTGTGGCCGGGGGCGACCCAGGCGTCCCAGACCGCGTTCATCTCGGCGAAATCGGCCATGTCGGCCAGCCAGATCGTGGTCTGCAGGATACGGGTCTTGTCCGAGCCGGCCTCGGCCAGCAGCTTCTCGATATTGTCCAGGCAGGTGCGGGACTGGTCGGCGACGCTGTCGCCGGGATTGCCGACCTGCCCGGCGAGATAGACGGTATCGCCGTGGCAGACGATCTGGCTCATCCGGGCGCCGGTATGCATGCGGGTGATCTCGGTCATGGGTCTGGTCCTTGTCCTCTTGGGCCGCGCGGGAGGCCGCGCCGGCCGGTGTCTGTGCCTGCCCGGAAGTGTCTCAGCGGGGCGGAACTGTCAAACCCCAATTCGCGGCCGGACCAGCCCTGGGCGGGCCCAGATCGGGATTGCGGGGCGCTGCGGAAAAGCGGAAAAGGAGCCGGCATGATCCATGGGCAAGGAGGCCTGGCGTGAGAGGGTTTGGGTTTGTGGCACTGGCCGGCGCGCTGGCGCTGGCGGGGTGCGGCGATGGCGCAACCGGAACGGGGAGCGCGGCGGCGCCCGGCGGCGGCGGTGACGCCTCGGGGACGATGCCCTGCTCGGCGGGCGAGTCGAGCTTCGACAAGCTCTGCGACTGGCGGGTGACGCGGCGCGAGGGCGGCGCGGCGGACATCTTCATCACCAAGCCGGCGGGGGCCGAAAGCCCCGGCACGCGGGTGATCAGCTATGCGGGGGGCAGCTTCTCGACCACCGGCGGCGTTCCGATGGACGTGGGCAAGTACGGCGACACCTGGGTCCTGGGCGTGCAGAACCGCGAATTCTACCGCTTCCCCGACTCGGTGATCACCGGCGGCTGACCCGGCGCGGCGCGGGGCCCGGTCAGAAGGTGATCGCGACCCGCAGCCCCGGCCCGTTGTCGCTCAGCGCCAGCTCGGCGTCATGCAGGGTTGCGATGACCTGCACCATGTTCAGGCCCAGCCCGCTGCCCGGGGTGGTCCGGCTGCGGTCGAGGCGATAGAGCCGGCGCAGCACCAGCGCACGCTCGGCCTCGGGCACGCCCGGCCCGTCATCGGCGACGGCGAGGCAGATCCGCCCGCCGGCGCGCGCGAGACCGATCTCGATGGCGGTGCCCGGCGGCGTGTGGCGCAGCGCGTTCTCGATCAGATTGGCCAGCATCTGGCCCAGCAGGGTGCGGTCGCCGGTCACCTGCCAATCGCCCTCGGCCGGGACATCCAGGCTCAGCCGGTGACCGCTTTCGGTCGCGGCCGGCTCGAAGATCTCGAAGAAGGTCCGGCAGAGCTCGGCCAGATCGACGGGGCGGAAGCGCGCCCTGGGCGAGCCGGATTCGATCTGGGCGATCTGCAGCAGCGCGTGAAAGACCGAGACGATGCCCTCGAGCTCGCCGCTGGCGCGCTCGACCAGCGCGCGGGAGTCGGGGCCGAGATCGCCGCGCCCGGCCAGGTCCTCCAGATGCACCGCCACCCGTTGGATCGGGGTCTTGAGGTCATGCGCGATGTCCGAGGAGACCTGGCGCAGGGTCTCGACCGAGCTTTCCTGCGCCTCGGCCATCTCGTCGATCTTGCCGCCGATCTGCGCCAGGTCCGCCGACCAGCCCCGGGTCGGGCCGACCCGCGCCTCGAGATCGCCCGAGGTCAGCCGATCGAGCGTGCGGCCGATCACCCGGACCTGGCGGGCGCTGCTGCGCGCGAGGTAGAGGCCGCCCCAGAGCGCGATCAGCACGGTGGGCAGAAGGCTCAGCACCAGGATGTTGGCGAAGACCCGACGCAGCGCCTCGATCTCGGACCAGCTGCGGGCGATGGTCAGCTGCCCGCCATGCAGCGTGGCGGTCAACGCCAGATAGCGCCCCTGCAGGCGCGGGCTGTCCTGGGCCACCGAGACGACGTGATAGCCCTCGTCGTCGCGGGCGATCATCGCGTTGCCGTAGTGCCGCCGGGTCGGCGCGAGATAGCTCAGGATCATCCGTTCGGGATCGGTCTCGCGCGCCTCGGCCTCGACGAGGGCGGCCAGCGCGCGCGCCGAGGGGGCGGCGCGGAAGCCGGCCATGTCCTGGGTCAGGTTCTCGCGGATCGCCTGCTCGAACGAGCGCTGGGTGATCACGTAGCTGGCGGCGAGGCTGATCAGGCTGACCGCCGCGAACAGCACCACCAGCCCCAGCGCCAGGCGCAGCGGCATCGAGCGGATCAGCGAGGTCAGGCGCTCGCTCACGCGTCGATCCGGTAGCCGGCGCCGCGGATGGTCTTGATCATCTCGGTCTCGAAGGGCTTGTCCACCTTGGCGCGCAGCCGGCTGACATGGGTCTCGACCACGTTGGTCATCGGATCGAAGCTGATGTCCCAGATCGCCTCAAGCAGCATGGTCCGGGTCTGCACCCGCCCCTTGCGGCGCAACAGATGCTCGAGCAGCGAGAACTCGCGCGGCAGCAGGTCGATCTCGACGCCGCCGCGGGTGACCTTGCGCGAGATCAGGTTCATCTCGAGATCGCCGGCCCTCAGCACGGTCTCCTGCTCCAGCGCCTGCGGGCGCCGCGCCAGGGCCGCGACCCGCGCCGAGAGCTCGCCGAAGGCGAAGGGCTTGACCAGGTAGTCGTCGCCGCCGGCGTTCAGCCCGCTGATCCGGTCGTCGACGCTGCCCAGCGAGGTCAGGAACAGCACCGGCGTCTGGTTGCCGGCGCCTCGCAGGGTCTTGACCAGGGTCATGCCGTCGATCTCGGGCAGCATCCGGTCGACGATCAGCACGTCGTAGCTGCCCGCCGTCGCCTGGATCAGCGCCGCGCGGCCGTCGCTGACCAGATCGACGGTCTGCCCCTCCTCGCGCAGCCCGCGGGCAATATAGGCCCCGGTGGTCTCGTCGTCTTCCACAACCAGCAGTTTCATCGCCTTCTCCGGCGTCTTGCGCATTGCGGCCCGGGCCGGGCCGCCTGCCTTCCTATATCCGCGCCCGCGCCACGGTCGGCAAGCGCCGCGGGCCAACCTAAAATAATTGTATAGCCGCCGGAACACCGCTGTGAGGTGGCGCTGGCATATGGGGGTGCATCATACAGGATGGAGCTTTCCCCATGACCACCACCAGAAGCAATCTTCTCGCCTCGGCTGCCGTCGCCGTCGCCCTGGCCACCGGCGGCGCGCTGAGCATGACGCCCAGCCCGGCCCTGGCCGTGCCGCCGGGCGGTTACGGCGACCTGGTCGAGGCGATCACGCCCAGCGTCGTCTTCATCGAGGTCAGCACCAAGGCGGTGCCGGCCGATTTCAGCCAGTCGATGCCCGAGGGCATGCCCGAGGAGCTCAAGCGGCGCTTCGAGGAAATGATGCCGGGCGGGCCGGACATGGCACCGCGCCAGGGCGTCGGCTCGGGCTTCATCATCTCGCCCGAGGGTGAGATCGTCACCAACCACCACGTCGTCGACGGCGCCGAGACGGTCACCGTCAAGCTCGCTGACGGGCGCAGCTTCGAGGCCAAGGTGATCGGCAGCGACCCGATGACCGACATCGCCCTGCTGAAGGTCGAGACCGACGAGGCGCTGCCCGCGGTGAGCTTCGGCAAGTCCGCCGACATGCGCGCCGGCGACGAGGTGATCGCGGTCGGCAACCCGTTCGGCCTGGGCGGCACGGTCACCTCGGGCATCGTCTCGGCGACCTCGCGCGACATCCATTCGGGGCCGTTCGACGATTTCATCCAGACCGACGCGGCAATCAACAAGGGCAATTCCGGCGGCCCGCTCTTCAACAACGCCGGCGAGGTGATCGGGGTCAACACCGCGATCTTCTCGCCCGA
>JAGRMU010000247.1:2686-2872 GCA_020441165.1 Sedimentitalea sp. | reverse complement strand
GCCCCCCATGGTGCGGCTGCGGATGCTCCGCGAGACCGGCGGCCGCGAGGGGGTGGATTATTTCGGCCCGGGCGAGCGGCTCTTCGACACGCCCGTCGCCATCGCCCGGATCTGGCGCTCGCGCATGGGGCGGCGCGTCTTCGAGATCTCGGCCGAGGAGACAAGCGATCCGAACGGGCGGGACCT
>JAGRMU010000247.1:2364-2560 GCA_020441165.1 Sedimentitalea sp. | reverse complement strand
CGCCCCGCCCCGGGATCGCCCGACACCCGCTCGGCGCGCATCGATATCGGGGTCTTCGCCAACAATGGCGTCCATGACAGCGCCCCGGCCTTCCTCTCGGTGCTGCTCCCGGCCCACGAGATCCGGCAGTACGAGCCGGCCGGCGCGGGCGGCGCCCCGGCGCTCCTCGAGATCGACCGCGCGGTCCCCGAGGGGG
>JAGRMU010000247.1:1284-2148 GCA_020441165.1 Sedimentitalea sp. | reverse complement strand
TGCGCGAGGACCCGCCGGCGGCGGAGGCAAAGCCTTGAGGATCCGCAGGAAGTGATTCGGGTTCGGCGTCGGAGCGGGCCCACATCAGCGGGTCAATCGAGGCCAAACCGGGATCGGATCACCCTGCGGACCCGGGATTTTGCAACCGCAAGGAATGGTCGCCTGCGACAGTGCGACCAGGACGATCAAATTAACCAAAAATGCGTATCGACTTGTTTGGACACGGAATTATGCCAAGATTGCAGCCGGTGCGAGAAGGCCGTCCTGTGGCGGTTCTGCGCGGCGAAGTAGGCAATTTCAGGATCGGGAAGAGTTTCCATGAGTTTCAGCATGTTCAGCAAGGCGGCCCTGGTCGGCGCCGCGCTCGTGACGGCGCAGTCGGTGTCGGCCGCGACCTTCGATTTCATCGCGATGGCGGATGGCCCGGATGCCAATTTCATCGGACCCGTCGAGCTCAACTGGCAGCAAACGGCCTTCGCGGCCGGGCTGACCATCGACGGGGTGACCCTGAAAGCATCGGGGTCGAACGCGAACGGCGGCTTCGCCGATGCCTTCTTCGACAAGGGCAAGGCCGGCCTGGGTGTCTGTTCGACCCCCAATGTGGCGTCCGGAAAGTCCGGCTGCGCCACCGGGGCCGGGGCCGGCTCGAACACGGCCGACGACAATGTCAGCGCGACCCAGGGCGGCGAGACCCTGACCCTGGATTTCGGCCAGGCGGTGAGGGTGTCGCAGATCATCTTCACCGGCGAGGGCCACAAGTGGTTCCAGGGCAGCGTGAAGATCAACGGCGTGACCTATGACATGGGCACCTACGGAAGCAATGTCGGGTCGAACATCGAGGGCGGCTACACGACCTTCGCCGAG
>JAGRMU010000247.1:0-1237 GCA_020441165.1 Sedimentitalea sp. | reverse complement strand
ATTTCGAGTATATCCCGGTGGCCGGTAGCAGCACCGTGAACCAGTTCTACATCGGAGCGGCGACCGTCGCGCCGGTCCCGGTTCCGGCCGCGGGCCTGCTGCTGCTGACCGCGCTCGGCGGGCTGGGCGTGGCACGCCGCCGCCGCAAGGCCGCCTGACGCGCGTTCCCCGGCTGCTGCGGCACCCTTCGAGAACGCCGACAAACCCCGTCATTTCTGGCGGGGTTTGCGCGTCTGGCAGGTGGCTTCGGGTTCGGTCCGCAGGGAAGGTCCTGCGGGCCTCTGGAGCCGTTCTGCGCCGGGGACAGTCCCCGATGTGCCGCGCCGCGTGTTCTGCATGGCCGAGTCGCCGGGCGCCGGGGTCTTCCGGACACGTGGCGGACGGGCGTGGCGTTTGCCCTGCCCGTTTTCGCGCCAGAACCCGTCCCGGGCAGGGCTGAAGATAGCCTCAGGGAGAGCACCGCCGATCTCATGCAGCCCATGGATGAAAAACGGGAAATGACCGCGGCGCACAGCAGGAGAAACTGGACATTTTTGCTGAAAACCGGGTAGCCTGCGCGCGGTGCGGGTATTGTTGCCCGGTGTAGGAAAGGGAAACAAAAAAATGTTCAGGAAAGCAATTTTGGGGTCGGCTCTGGCCCTGGGTGCGACGGTGGGGATGGCACAAGCCGCGACCCTCAGCGGTGAGTTCTGGGATGTGGCGCCGAACACGGTCGCGACCGTCACGCAGGCGATCAGCGCGGTAAATGGCGGCGCCGATCCCACGACGGCTACATTCGATTCGACCGCTATCAACTACGGCACATCCGGCAACAACTGGGCGATTGGATCGCTGTCCGATTTCCTGCAGGCTGACGCAGGTTCGATCTCGGGCACTGATCCCGCGAACATTCAGGAATCGGTTTTCCGTCTGAGCGGCTATGTCGCCCTCACGACCAACGATGTTATCACCGTGACCTCGGATGACGGGTTCCGTCTGACCATCGGCGGCATGCAGCTGAACCCGGCAACATCCGAAAATCTGCAGGGACCCGGCACCACCAATAACATGACCTGGACGGGCGCCAGCGGCGTCTATGCGGCGGAGATGTGGTTCTTCGAAGGAAATGTAACGCAGGTTCAGTTGATCTCGAACCTTGGCAGCTACGCCACCGTCGTGCCGGTTCCGGCCGCGGGCCTGCTGCTGCTGACCGCGCTTGGTGGACTCGGGTTGGCACGGCGTCGCCGCAAGGCCGCCT
>JAGRMU010000246.1:2870-4668 GCA_020441165.1 Sedimentitalea sp. | reverse complement strand
CCGACCCCGACAAGGTCAAGAAGATCTTCAAGAAGATCTGCGCCGAGATGATGGAGGATCCGCTCTACAAGGACGATTTCCTCGAGCCGTTCAAGAGCCAGGGCGTGCTGCAGTTCGACGACGTCGGCATCGTCATGCGCGGCAAGTTCATGGCCAAGCCGGGCACCCAGTTCACCATCCGCAAGGAGATCTACAACCGCGTGCGCCAGGAGTTCGCCGCCAACGGCATCGAGTTCGCCCGCCGCGAGGTGCGCGTGGCGATCCCCGGCCTCGAGCACGAGGATCACCTGGACGACGCCCAGAAGGAGGCCATCGCCGGCGCCGCCAGCGCCGCGGTGCAGACCCAGATCGAGAAGGAACAGGACGCCAAAGGCAAGAAATGACCCCCCGGCCGGTTCGGCCACCGGTCGACAGGCAGGGGCCGACAGGTCGGCGCGGCTTGCCGGGCCGCCCGCCGGGCCGGACATGACACCGATGACACGCACCGCTCGCCTCCTCGCCGCCTGGCTGATCCTGCTCTCCCTCACCGGTGCGACCGCCGCGCAGGGCCTGTTCGACAGGCACGCCGCCGATGTCGACCATGCGGCGCCGGAGGCGAGCTACGGCATCGCGCAAGGCGCTTTCGTGGCGGTGCCGATCCCGTTTTCCAACCCCGTGATCGGCTCGGGCCTCGCGCTCGGCGCGGGTTACCTCTTCTCGGCCGACGCGGGCTCGAAACCCTCGGTGCTGGGGCTCGGCGCGTTCCGCACCGACAATGGCAGCGAAGGCTACGGCGCCACGATCAACCTCGCCCTCGACCGGAACCGCTGGCTTTTCACGTCCTTCTTCGGCACCGCCAACCTCAACTACGACCTCTATACCGGGCTCGGCCGCCTGCCCCTGCGCCAGAAGGGCGACCTGGCGCGGCTTGGCCTATCCTACGGCGTCACGCCCGATCTCTCCTTCGGCGCCACCCTGCGCTATCTGCGCAGCCGCGTCGGCCTGAACGGGCCCGCCCTGCCGGGGCTGCTCGACGGGATCGTTGGCGATCTCGACCTGCAACTGCTCAATCTCGGCGTCGTCGCGCAGTGGGACCGCCGCGACGATACGGTCTATCCGACCTCGGGCAGCAACCTGGCTGTCAACGCCGACCATGGCACCACGATCAGCGGCTTCGCGCGCGACTACCAGAAAGCCTACGCGACCTTCGATCTCTACCGCCCGCAAGGGGCCTCGGGCGTCTTCGCCGGCCGGCTGGCGCTCTGCGCCGCCTCGCGCGGCACCCCGTTCTTCGATCTCTGCTCGCTGGGCGGCACCGACAACTTTCGCGGTTTCGCCGCGACGGAATATCTCGACCGGCGGCTGGCCTCGGTCCAGGTCGCCTATCGCCACCAGTTCGGCAACCGGATCGGCGGCGCGGCCTTCGCCGGGGCCGGCTGGACCGGAAACAGCGTCGATACGCTGACCGGGGACGGCCCCCATGTCGCCGGGGGACTCGGGCTGCGCTACCGCGTCTCGCAAAAATACCCGGTCGATCTGTCCATCGACGGGACGATCAACGACCAGGACGAGACGCAGCTTTACATCTATGTCGGCCAGCGCTTCTGACGCGGCGCGCGCGCCCTGCGGCTTTGCCCTTCCCCCCGCTGCGCCCATGTCCTAAGAAGCCCGCGACCGCTGCCATCCGGGGAAAACGCGCCATGAACGAGCCCGCCATCACGCCCGAGCTGATCGCAAGCCATGGGCTGAAACCGGACGAATACCAGCGCATCCTCGAGATCATCGGGCGCGAGCCGAGCTTCACCGAACTCGGCATCTT
>JAGRMU010000246.1:0-2698 GCA_020441165.1 Sedimentitalea sp. | reverse complement strand
GAGCCCTACCAGGGCGCGGCCACCGGCGTGGGCGGCATCCTGCGCGACGTCTTCACCATGGGCGCCCGCCCCATCGCGGCGATGAATTCGCTCAGCTTCGGAGAACCTTCGCACCCAAAGACCCGGCGGCTGGTGAACGGCGTGGTCGAGGGCATCGGCGGCTATGGCAACTGCTTCGGCGTGCCGACCGTGGGCGGCGAGGTGCGCTTTCACCGTGCCTATAACGGCAACTGCCTGGTCAACGCCTTCGCCGCCGGATTGGCGGACGCGGACAAGATCTTCTACTCGGCGGCCAGCGGCGTCGGCCGGCCGGTGGTCTATCTCGGCGCCAAGACCGGCCGCGACGGGGTCGGCGGCGCCACCATGGCCTCGGCCGAGTTCGACGACACCATCGAGGAAAAGCGCCCCACCGTGCAGGTCGGCGATCCCTTCACCGAGAAGCGGCTGATGGAGGCGTGCCTGGAACTGATGGCCACCGGCGCGGTGATCTCGATCCAGGACATGGGCGCGGCCGGGCTGACCTGCTCGGCGGTCGAGATGGGCGACAAGGGCGGCCTCGGCATAAGGCTCAACCTCGACGCGGTGCCGCAGCGCGAGACCGCCATGACCGCCTACGAGATGATGCTCTCGGAAAGCCAGGAACGGATGCTGATGGTCCTGCGCCCCGAGCTCGAGGCCGAGGCGCGCGAGGTCTTCGACAAGTGGGACCTCGATTTCGCCATCGTCGGCGAGACGATTGCCGAGGACCGCTTCCTGATCCTGCACAACAACGCGGTCAAGGCCGACCTGCCGCTGTCCAAGCTGTCCTCCAGCGCCCCCGAATACGACCGCCCCTTCGAGCTGACCGCACCGACGCAATACCGACGTGATACCGACGTGATACAGATCGACCCGATCGACGGTCTGCGCGCCCTGATCGCCTCCCCCAACTACGCCGCCAAGCAGTGGGTCTACGAGCAATACGACTCGATGGTGATGGCCGACACCGCCCGCGGTCCGGGCCAGGGCGCCGGGCTGGTGCGGGTGCATGGCACCGACAAGCTGCTCGCCTTCACCTCGGACGTGACCCCGCGTTACGTCAAGGCCAACCCCGAGGAGGGCGGCAAGCAGGCCGTCGCCGAGGCCTATCGCAACCTCACCGCGGTCGGCGCGCGGCCGCTCGCGGCCACCGACAACCTCAATTTCGGCAACCCCGAAAAGCCGCAGATCATGGGGCAATTCGTGGGCGCGATCAAGGGCTTGGGCGAAGCCTGCCGGGCCCTCGACATGCCCATCGTGTCGGGCAACGTCTCGCTCTACAACGAGACTGACGGGGTCGCGATCCTGCCCACCCCGACCATCGGCGCGGTCGGTCTCCTGAACCATCCCGACGAGGTCATCGGCTATGAGGTCCGCGACGGCCATGTCGCGCTGCTGGTCGGCGAGACCGCCGGCCATCTCGGCCAGTCGGCGCTCTTGGCCGAGGTCTTCAACCGCGAGGACGGCGACGCACCGCCCGTCGATCTGGACGCCGAGCGCCGCAACGGCGAGTTCATCCGCGCCAACCGCGCCTTGATCAAGGCCTGCACCGACCTCTCCGACGGCGGCCTGGCGCTGGCCGCCTTCGAGCTGGCCGAGGCCGCCGGCGTCGGCGTGCAACTCGATGATGCGACGACGGAATTCCTCTTCGGCGAGGATCAGGCCCGGTATCTGGTGGCGTGCAATTTCGACCAGGCCGAGGCGCTGATGACCGCCGCCGGCCAGGCCGGGGTGCGGGTCGCCTCGGTGGGCCGCTTCACCGGCGACCGGGTGCGGATCGGCAGCGCCGAGGCGCCGCTCGCCGAGCTCTCGGCGCTCTACCGCAGCAGCTTCGCCGCCGCCATCGCCTGAGGCCCGGCCGGCGGCGCGGGCCCGCCGCTCTCTTGCACAGCCGGCCGCATCGCCCTACATCTGCCCCGAGTCAACAGGAGAGCCGCCCGACATGGCCATGCACGCCCACGACATCGAAGCCCTGATCCGCGCCAGCTTTCCCAAGGCGAAGATCACCATCACCGACCTGGCCGGCGACGGGAACCACTATTCCGCCGAGGTCATCGACGAAAGCTTCCGGGGCCAGAACCGTGTCCAGCAGCAGCGCGCGGTCTATGCCGCCCTCAAGGGCAAGATGGACGGGGCGCAGGGCGAGTTGCACGCCCTCGCGCTGACCACCAAGGCGCCCGACTGACACCCATGAAATTCCCTCCAACGGAGACCCAACAGATGACCGACGCAGCGACACAGATCCAGGACACGATCAGCAAGAACGACGTGGTGCTCTACATGAAGGGTACCAAGGAAATGCCGCAATGCGGGTTTTCCAGCCGCGTCGCGGGCGTGCTGAACTACATGGGCGTCGAGTTCGCGGATGTGAACGTGCTCGCCGACGAGGCGATCCGGCAGGGGATCAAGGATTTCTCCGACTGGCCGACCGTGCCGCAGCTCTACGTCAAGGGCGAATTCGTCGGCGGCTGCGACATCGTCACCGAGATGACCCTCTCGGGCGAGCTCGACACGCTCTTCGATGCCAAGGGCGTGGCCTATGACAAGGACGCCGCCAACAAGATCCGCGAAGCCAACGGTTAAGTCGGCGCTGAGCTAGCCGCAGCCTGAACGACGCGCCGGCGCGATAACCACTGCGCGCCGGTGTTTCGCAACCTTTAGAGCACGTTGCGACCTTTCC
>JAGRMU010000245.1:13822-14504 GCA_020441165.1 Sedimentitalea sp. | reverse complement strand
GCGGTGATCGGACCGTTGGCCGCCTCGATGATCAGCGGCGCCTTGATCCGGTCGGCATTGCCGAGGTTGATCACCCCTTCCATGGCCGCCGGGATCAGGATGTCGCACTCCTCCTCGAGCACCGCCGCCCCCTCGGCGGTATGGGCGGCGTCGGGATAGCCGGTCACCCCGCCACGCCCGCGGATCCAGCTGTGCACCGATTCCACGTTCAGCCCGTTCGGGTTGAACAGCGCCCCGTCGCGCTCGATGATGCCGGTGATGATGCAGCCGTCCTGCTCGGACAGGAACTTGGCGGCGTGATAGCCGACATTGCCGAGGCCCTGCACGATCACCCGCTTGCCGTCGAGCGAGCCGGTCAGCCCGGCCTTGGCGATGTCCTCGGGGTGGCGGAAGAACTCCTGCAGCGCAAATTGCACGCCGCGCCCGGTGGCCTCGACGCGCCCGGCGATGCCGCCGGCGTTCAGCGGCTTGCCGGTGACGCAGGCCCGGGCGTTGATGTCGGTGGTGTTCATCCGCGCATACTGGTCGGCGATCCAGGCCATCTCGCGCTCGCCGGTGCCCATGTCGGGGGCCGGCACGTTCTGGCTGGGATGGATGAGATCGCGCTTGGTCAGCTCATAGGCGAAGCGGCGGGTGATCTGCTCGAGCTCGTGCTCGTCATACTGGCGCGGGTCGATCCGCA
>JAGRMU010000245.1:0-13650 GCA_020441165.1 Sedimentitalea sp. | reverse complement strand
CCGCGCAGCCGGACCCCGAACCGCACCGTGTAGGTGGCGTTGCAGACCCGGATCTTCTCTTCGAGACCGGGCGGCAGGTCCATCAGCGCCACGGCGCGGTTGAACATCAGATCCACGCTTTCGCGGAAACTCGGCTCGTTCTTCAGGCTCATTTCAGATCCTTTTTCCGTTGCGGCATCGACTCGGGCGGGCCGGCGATGTGTGGGCCAGACTATGCCAGAGGATTGGGCTTGTGTGTTTTTTTTGGGCCGCGCGCCGATGCCCGCGGCAGGTCGCCAGTCGCACAGGGTACCGCGCGTCCCGCAGCCGCGCCGCCATCGCGCGCCTGCACCGCAGTGTTCGCGTCCGGGCAACAATGGCGCCCGCGCGGCGCCACCGTCGCCCGGCGTGCCGAGAATTTTATGTGTTTTGTTCGGGTTGCGCCTCAATTCCGACATGATCCTGCGGCACAAAAGCCGGGAAAGAGTCCGTCGTGACGAAGCGAATCGTTGCCAGTGACACAAGAGGTGAGACATGCATCCGCAGCTTCCGAGACACCGCCCCGCCCGCCGGTTCCGCCGCGCCACAGCCGCGCTTCTGCGCCGGTTCGCCCGCGACGAGGACGGCGCGCTGCTGATCTTCGGTCTCTACGTGTTCCTCATCATCCTGATGGTCGGCGGCATCGGCGTCGACCTGATGCGCTTCGAGCGCGACCGCTCGGAACTGCAATACACGCTGGACCGCGCGGTGCTCGCCGCCGCCGATCTGGACCAGCCGCTGCCGCCCAAGGATGTGGTGCGCGACTATTTCTCGAAATCCAATCTCGGCGAGTACCTGAACGAGCCGTCGGTCGTCCAGGGCGTCAACTTCCGCAACGTCTCGGCCACCGCCCAGGCGGTGATCCCCACCCAGTTCATGCATTTGACCGGCGTCGACACGCTGACCGCGCCGGCCGCCGGTGCCGCCGAGGAGCGCGTGCCCAAGGTCGAGATCTCGCTGGTGCTCGATATCTCCGGCTCGATGCGCGATCATGGGCGCATGGACGCGCTGCGCCCGGCGGCGAAGAATTTCGTCTCGATGGTGCTGAAGGGCGACGCCAAGAAGAACACCTCGATCAACCTCATTCCCTATGCCGGGCAGACCAACCCAGGCCCCTGGATGTTCGACCGGCTGAATGGGGTGCGATTCGGCACCACCGGAGGCGACATCTTCCCCGAATGGTCGGAAGGCATCGATTCGGTCACGCTCTGGTTCGACCGCGATGGCGATGGCGATATCGACTATTCGGCCAAGATCGAGGGCTATCCCGCCGGCGAGGTGGACGGGTTGAACAAGGACGATCTGGACGACTATTTCGAGTATGCGGTCGATCACTTGCGCCGGACCGATTCCGAGCTGCAATCCGACACCGATGTGGTTGGCGCCACCATCCAGGGCGGCACCCGGGCGACGGAGTTCTTCAGCGCCGACGGCAGCGCAGGCTCCGGTCCGACGGATATCGACGAGGTCGATGCCGTCATCCAGTTCGACGCCTTCTACGCCAGCGTGATCCGCAATGATCTTGCGTCCTGCCCGGAGATCAGCAGCGGGGATTTCACCCGCGCCGGCCTGCCCAGCGAAGCCAGCTATGCCCAGGTCGCGCATTTCATGAACTGGAAGATCGCCTCGGCCGTGATGGACTGGGGCTGGTGCCCGCAGAACCAGAGCTCGATCGTCTATGCCTCGAACAACGAGACGCAGATCAACGACATGATCCAGTCCATGCGGATGCATGACGGCACCGGGACCCACTATGCGATGAAATGGGCCCTGGCGCTGCTAAACCCGTCCGCGAACGCCACCTTCGAGGCGATGGAGGAGGACGGTCTGATTCCCGAGGAATTCGCCAATAGGCCGGCCGCCTGGACCGATACCGAGACCGTGAAATACATCATCCTGATGACCGATGGGCAGATCACCGAGCAGGTCCGTCCCAAGGAAACCCTGCATCCGAAGAACCCGACCAATGAACTGAACGAGGGACGCAAGGATGATCGGACCCAGATCACCTCGGCCTCGACCAACGTCAACCGCTTCTATACGCAGTGCAACCTGGCCAAGAACCCGAGCCGCAACATCATCATCTATACGATCGCCTTCGATGCGCCCTCGGATGCCAAGACCCAGATGAAGACATGCGCCTCCAGTGCGTCGCATTTCTTCGTGGCCGGCACCAAGGACATTGCCGAGGTCTTCTCGAACATCGCGCGTCAGATCAACGAACTGAAGCTGGTGAACTGAATGGACCGCGTCCTCGCCTGTCTGCGCCGTCTCGCCGCCTCGCAGGACGGCCATGCCACGATCGAGTTCGTGATCACCTTCCCGGCGCTGATCTTCATACTGCTTTCGGGGATCGAGCTGGCGATGGTCTCGCTGAACCATTCGACGCTGGAACGCGCGGTCGACATGACCGTGCGCGACATCCGGCTGGGCACCGGCACCATGCCCGAGGACGCGGACGTGAACCACGAGAACATCAAGAACACGATCTGCGACCGCGCCGCCTTCATCCCCGATTGCCGCGAAAACCTGCGCCTTGAGATGGTGCGGATGGACCCGCGCAACTGGACAGGCCTTTCCAACGATGTCGACTGCACCGACAAGTCCGAGGACTCGCTGCCGGTCCGCAACTTCCGCAACGGCGCCGAGAACGAGCTGATGATCCTGCGCGTCTGCGCCAAGATCGACCCGATCTTCCCCACCACCGGCCTCGGCAAGAGCCTCAAGAAGGACGGCGCCGGCCAGTATGCCCTGGTGACCACCACCGCCTTCGTTCAGGAGCCAGAGTAAGCCATGCCCCTTTCCCGTCTCACCGCCCGCCTAGCCGCCTTTCGGGACGACACGCGCGGCAACGTCACGCTGGAATTCCTGCTCGTCTTCCCGCTGATCGCCTGGGCCTTTGCCGCGGTCTTCGTGTTCTTCGACGGCTACCGGCAGAGCTCGGTCAACCTCAAGGCCGCCTACACGATCAGCGACCTGATCTCGCGCGAGACCGGCGAGGTGGACGACGAATATATCGACAGCATGCACAGTCTGCTGCAAACCCTGACCCGGGCCGCGTCGCCGACCATGCTGCGGGTGACGATCATCCGCTGGGATAAGGAAGACAACCGCTATTATGTAGACTGGTCGGCCAATCGCGGCTATCTGACCGGGCTCGACGACGACAGCGTCGTGACCCTCAAGGACCGGCTGCCGACCATGCCCGATGGCGAGCGGGTTATCCTGGTCGAGACCAACAACACCTTCCAGCCGTCACTCAAGGTCGGGATCGGCGACATCGATCTGGAGAATTTCGTGTTCACCCGGCCGCGTTTCGCGCCGCAGATCTGCGGCTTCGGGATGCCGTGCAGCGGCGAGTTCAGCTGAGCGGCCCGCCGGGCCGATCGCGGCTGGCCAGCATCTGCGCGAGGATCTCGGACATCGCCTTGGTCTGCGCCCCGGGCGTCACCCCGCCGATGCCGACGCGCCGCCCGATCCGCCACCACATCCCCGGCCGCCAGGCACGCGGCCCTGGCGCGCGGGTGCGGACCAGGAAGCCGTGCGAGGGCTTGAAGGCGAAGGCGCCGCGCTCGATGCCGGTGATCTCGGCCACCGCGGCAATCGCATCGCCGCTGCTGTCGCGCAGCTCGGTCTCGGTCAGCTCGATCACGGCACCGGTGGCCTGCCACATCCGCGCCGCCAGGAAGAACGCCAGCGCGCCGACGCCGACAAGGAACAGCTCCCAGAGCGGTGATGGTGGCGTGGTCATCGCGGCATAGAGCACCAGCGCGCCGATCAACCCCAGCATCGCGACCCCGATCCAGCGCCGCACCGGCGAGGCCTGCACCCGCGCCAGAACCGTCTCCGCCATGTCCGTCTCCGCTCCGGTCGCTTGCTCGCGCCCGGTCTAGCCGGAAACCGGACCCGCCGACAGCCCTAAAGGGCCGCCCGGCGGACCGGCACCTCGGCGCCCGGCGCCTCGGGCTCGTCATCGACCATCTCGGCGGGAAAGCCCGGCGCGGTGATGTCGAGGCCCGTCGCCTCCTCGAGCCGGCGGATGATGTCGTCGGAATTGGCCCGGGGCCCGTAGCGCGCGATGCCGTCCTCGAAGATGCTGACCATCAGCGGGCTGATCTCCAGCGGCACCCCGGCCTCCTCGGCGATCTGCTGGAAAAGCCCGATATCCTTCTTCACCAGATCCATGGTGAAGGAGATGTCGCGGCAGCCGTTCAGGATCATCTGGCTTTCGGTCTCGTGCACGAAACTGTTGCCCGAGCTGATGCGGATCGCCTCGTAGGTCACGCCCAGATCCAGCCCCGCCGCCTTCATCGTGGACAGCGCCTCGCAGAGCGTCAGCAGGTTGGCCGTCGCCAGGTAGTTGGTCATCACCTTCAGGACACTGGCGCTGCCCAGCTCACCAGTATGCAGGATGCGCCGGCCCATGATCGTGAGCAGCGGCAGGATGCGCTCGAAGGTTGCGCGGTCGCAGCCGGCGAAGATGCTGATGTTGCCGGTATCCGCCCGGTGGCAACCGCCCGAGACCGGGCAATCCACCGCCGCCCCGCCACGGGCGATGACCGCATCCCCGAGCCTGCGGATCTCGCCGGCATCGGTGGTCGACATCTCCAGCCAGATCTTGCCCGGGCCGGTCTCGGGCAGCATCTGCTCGAGCACCGCGGCGCTGGCCGCCGGGCTCGGCAGGCAGGTGATCACCACGTCGCACGCGGCCATCATCGCCGCCGGGCTCTCCCCTGCCCGCGCCCCGCGCGCGACGAAGCCCTGAACCAGATCGGGGTTCAGATCATGGACCGTCAGATCGACCCCGTTGCGCAGGAGGCTGCCCGCCAGCTTGCCGCCGACATTGCCGAGGCCCACAAATCCCACCCGCATCGCGCTCTCCCCTGCTCCGGATTCGCGCCGACCCTCGCCCGGCGACGGCGCCTCGTCGCCTCCGTTTGCGACCTGTCGCGGTGCCGGGCGGCGTTGCGCCCCCGCGCCGTCTGCGCATCCGCGCACAGGCCGCGTTCGCCGCCGGCGATTGCCCGCCGCGCGGACGCCCCTATCTTGGCTGCGATAGCGCAATTCAGGAGCCGCACCCATGTCTCTCAGACCCACGATCGAGACCCGCAAGGCGATCCCCACGATGGAGGGCGCCGGGGTCCGCCTGCACCGCGCCTTCGGGTTCCAGGACCCGTCCGAGCTCGATCCCTTCCTGCTCTTCGACGATTTCCGCAACGAGCGGCCCGAGGATTACCTCAAGGGTTTTCCCTGGCACCCGCATCGCGGCATCGAGACGATCACCTATGTGCTCTCGGGCACCGTCGATCATGCCGACAGCCTGGGCAATACCGGCAAGCTGGGCGCGGGGGACGTGCAATGGATGACCGCCGGGTCCGGGATCCTGCACCAGGAAATGCCGCAGGGCAACCGCAGCGGGCAGATGCACGGCTTCCAGCTCTGGGGCAACCTGCCGGCGGCGCAGAAGATGACCGCGCCGCGCTATCAGGACGTGACCGCCGCCGACATCCCCGAGGTGGTGGACGATGACGGCACCCGGGTGAAGGTGATCGTCGGCAACTTCTGGGGCCGCACCGGGCCAGTGGACGGGATTGCCGCCGATCCGCAGTATCTCGACGTTTTCGTGCCCGCCGGGGTGAACAAGACCTTCCGGATCGACACCTACCGTCGTGCCTTCGCCTATGTCTTCGAGGGCGCCGGGGCCTTCGCCGATGCCGCCGCGCCGCGTGGCGTGCTGCTGGAGAAGGAGATCGGTGGCGCCGAGCTCAACATCCGCGATCTCTCCGGCGACCGCACCCTGGTGCGCTTCGGCAGCGGCGACGAGATCACCGTCCAGGCCGGCCCCGAGGGGGTGCGGTTCCTGCTGATCTCGGGGGCGCCGATCAACGAGCCCGTCGCCTGGCACGGGCCGATCGTGATGAACACCCGCGAGGAGCTGCAGCAGGCCTTGAGCGAGCTGCGCAACGGCACCTTCATCCGCCCCGCCCATTGACCGCGCCCGGCGGGGCGGTTCAGGCCGCCACCGACTTGCGCACCATGGTCCAGTAGATCGTCTCGACCTCGGCCACCGACAGCCGGCCGCCGGCGCGATACCAGGTGTTCACGCCGGTCAGCATGGCGATCACCGCCAGGGTCGCGATCTTGGTGTCGGGCACCGAGAAATCGCCCGCCGCCACCCCGGCGCGCAGGATCCCCTCGAGCTGGTCCTCGTAGCACCGGCGCAGGGCCTCGATGGCCGCGAAATTCTCGGGGTTGAGATTGCGCAGCTCCATGTAGGAAATGAACACCGCATCCGGCCGCTCGAGATGGAAGCGGATGTGAAAGCGGGTGAAATCCTCGAGCTGCGCGACGGGTACCGGCGGGCAGAGCCGCGCGGCGCGGGCCGCCAGCAGCTCGTTCATATGGTCCTCGAGCAACGCGAACAGGAGGCCCTGCTTGTCCGGCGTGTAGTTGTAGAGCGCCCCGGCCTGCACCCCGACCTCGGCCGCGATCTGCCGCATCGAGACCGCCGCATAGCCCTGCGCGGCAAAGAGCGTGCGCGCCGCATCCATGATGCGCGGGCCGGTGATGTCGGAATGCGAGCCGGTGGTGCGTGCCATGGCGGGCAGGTTATATGAACGCACGTTCAGAAAAAACCCCGCCCGCGCATGCCGGGCCGACGCGCGGTGCGCGGCCGGCGCCCCGGGCGACCGGCGAGGCCGCGTTTCCGACGCCATCCGCCGGACACTCGGCCCGCGCTATCCGGCGAAGCCGGCCCCGACCTCCTGCGGCATGGTGCGGATCAGCCGCGACTCGAGCACCCCGGCCTGCCGGTGGACCATCGCCGCGCGATAGTCGGGATCCTTGATCATAGCCGCGAAGGCCTCCGGGCCGGGATATTCGGCGATGAAGCACAGGTCCCAATGCTCGTCCTGCGGGCCGATCAGCATCTGCTCCATGTCGCCGCGCCAGACGATGCGCCCGCCGACCCGCTCCAGCACCGGGGCGCTGAGCCGGCCATAGGTGGCATAGGCCTCGGCGCCGCTGGCCTCGGTGCCGTCGTCATAGGCGGCGCGCTCGCGCAGCCGGACCAGGTTGAGCATGTGCACCGGGCCGGGCCGGTCGTTGGCCCGGAAGGCGGCAAAGGCGTCGCGGCTGAACGAGACATGGGACATGGGCGCTCCTTGCATTTTGGCGTTGAAGGATGCCGCGCGGTGCCGGGTGGCGCAAACCGCGCCGGCCGCCATCGGCGATTCCCCGCCCACTGATTCCGAAAGGAATTGTCCGATCCGTCTCGATGGGTAAATTGCCCGCACAACAACCGATCAGGCCTCACATGCCCAAAATCTCTTGTCGTCTTGCGACGGCCCTTGTCGCGCTGTCGCTCACGGTCTCCGCGTGCAGTCAGACCCCCGAGGATACGGTATCGCGCAACCAGACCGCCTCGCCGCTCTATCCCAACGAAACCCCCGAATTGCGCGCCCTCATCAACGAATACGCCGCGCTCTACGACGTGCCCGCGCCGCTGATCCATCGCCTGGCGATCCGCGAAAGCACCCACCGCCCCGACGCGGTCAACCGGCCCTATTACGGGCTCTTGCAGATCCTGCCGGCCACCGCCCGCTCGATGGGTTTCCGGGGCGAACCGACGGAACTTCTGGACCCCGAAACCAACCTGAAATACGCCGGCAAGTATCTGCGCGGGGCCTGGCTGCTGGCCGATGGCAGCTATGACAATGCCGTGAAATGGTACTCGCAGGGCTATTACTACGAGGCCAAGCGGCGCGGCATGCTGAAGGAGACCGGGCTGGTCAACTGATCGCCCCGCCGCAAGGCCCCCAGCGCTTCGACCAATGAAAAACGCCGCGACCGGAAGGCCGCGGCGTTCTTGTGTCGTACCCGCGGGCAGATCAGTCGTCGGTGGTCAGCGCCTTCCAGATCAGCGCCCCGACCGCCGCGCCGATCAGCGGCGCGACCCAGAACAGCCAGAGCTGGCTGAGCGCCGGGCCCTCGGAGAAGAAGGCGACGCCGGTCGAGCGCGCCGGGTTGACCGAGGTGTTGGTCACAGGGATCGAGATCAGGTGGATCAGCGTCAGCGCCAGGCCGATGGCGATCGGCGCGAAGCCGGCGGGCGCGCCGGCCGAGGTCGAGCCCAGGATGACGATCAGGAAGAAGGCGGTCAGCACGATCTCGATCAGCAGGCCCGAGACCATCGAATAGTTCTGCGGCGAGCCCTCGGCAAAGCCGTTGGCGGCGAACCCGCCGGTGCTCTCGAACCCCGCCGCGCCGGTGGCGATCACGAAGAGCGTGGCCGCGGCGAGGATCGAGCCGACGACCTGGGCGATCCAGTAGGGCAGCAGCTCGCGGCTCTCGAAGCGGCCGGCCAGCATCAGCCCCAGCGACACCGCCGGGTTGAAATGGCCGCCCGAGATGTGGCCGACGGCGAAGGCCATGGTCATCACCGTGAGACCGAAGGCCAGGCTGACCCCCAGCCAGCCGATGCCGACATCGGCGACGCCCGCGGCCAGGATGGCGCTGCCGCAGCCCCCGAAGACCAGCCAGTAGGTGCCGAGGAACTCGGCGAGCAATTTCTTTGTCATTGATAAACTCCAGAGGTTGTCGCGGCACGATATGCGCCCCGCCCCCGGCCTGTCATGGGGAATCAACCGGCGCAGCGCTTTTTTCGGCGATTCGCGGGAGCGCCTGAACCCGCGACAATCCTCCGCTGCGGGCGGCTTCTGTGACCGCCCGTGCAAGGTCATCCCGGTTCGCGTTCAATTTGCATGAAACCGTCGGCAATTTCTTGCCAAACGATCCCTCCACCAGTAAGGGTATTCGGGGAGAAAAAGGCAAACCAAGGTAGAGCGAGCCCCCCGTGCTCGCCAGCGAAAATGCCGGGCAACCGGCGAGGAGACAGTTTGAGAATGGGTGAAGCATGAACCTGGTAGATGGTATGGTCGGTAAACGCATCCGCGCGCGCAGGCGCGCAATGGGCATAACCCAGGCCGAGCTCGGACAGGCTATCGGCGTGAAATTCCAGCAGATTCAAAAATACGAGACCGGCGCCAACCGGGTCAGCGCCTCGCGGCTCTGGGCCATTGCCGACGCGCTCTGCGTCGACGTGATCTATTTCTTCAAGGGCATCCGCAGCACCGAGGAAGAGCAGACCGGCGAGGCCGCCTCGCCCGAAGACCGCATGTCTTTCCTGTCGGATCGTGATACCCTTGAGATGATGGAGCTCTACAATGCTCTGCCGGTCGAACGCAAACAGGCGGTGCTGTCCTTCGTGCGGTCGATCACCGAAACCGAACCCGTGCGGCGGCTAGACATGAAGACGTGACACTTGCCGGGGAACCCCCTCGGCGTGGAGGGAAGTTACTTGAAACTGATCGACCTGAGTTCGGTCAAGGACATCGACGTTCACGTCGGCTCTTACCTTGACGAGCTGTGCGACAGTCTTGAATTCGATTACGTTTCCTACGCCACGACCGATCCGGTTTCGGGCGATGTCAGAGGCTATGCAAATTATCCCGTTGAATGGGTCCAGCACTATACCAAGCAGGAATTCCATTGCATCGACCCCACGCTCTACCGATCGGCGCTGAGCATCGCGCCGGTCGACTGGAGCCGTTTCGATCACGACGACAAGTTCCGCAAGGTGTTCCGTGATGCCAGTGCCTTCGGCATCACCGAGCGCGGCATCACCGTGCCGATCCGCGGCCCGTACGGCGAATGCGGGCTGCTCAGCGTCACCCGCGATTGCACCGACGACACCTGGGAAAAGCTGAAGGCCCATGTGATGGGCAACCTGCAGATCGCCGCGGTGCACATGCACGACAACGTCATGAAATCCGGCGTTCTGGCCAAGACCATGTATCGCCCCGCCCTCTCGCAACGCGAGATCGAGATCCTGCAATGGGCCGCGGTGGGCAAGTCGCAGCAGGATATCGGCGACATCCTGTCGATCTCGCACCGCACCGTCGAGGTGCATCTTCGCTCGGGGCGCGAGAAGCTTGGCGCGCTGACCACCTCGCAGGCGGTCGGGCGGGCCATCGGCTTGGGGCTGATCCATCCCGGATAGGCGGTATGCCGCTACGCCGCAGGCATACGGGAATTCCCCAATAGAGAAATCCGAATACATCGTTCACGATTGATTCAATAATCAAATCGGTAGGGAACGGCATGATAATAATAATCGACGCTTTGAACAAACACAAGTTTGGCAGCGTACTGAGGGAAATGCACAGGCTGCGGGCTCGGGTCTTCGAGGGACGTCTCGGTTGGGACGTGAAGGTCCGCGACGGCATGGAGCGTGACATGTACGACGATCTGAACCCGGCCCACGTGGTCAGTTTGGATGACGGCGGCCATGTCGTGGGCTGCATGCGACTGCTGCAGACGACGGGTCCTCACATGCTGGCAGACGTGTTCAGCAGCATCCTCGACGGAGAACCTCCGTTGCGCAGCGCCCAGTTGTGGGAAGCCACGCGCTTCTGCGTGGACACCAAGCGGCTCACGACCGGCAAGACGCGCAACTCGATCTCCTACGTCACCAGCGAGGTGATGGTCGGGGCCTTCGAATACGCCATGAAGGCCGGCGTGCGCGATGCGGTGGCGGTGATCGATCCGGTGATGAACCGGGTGCTCACGCGGTCCGGAAACGCGCCATACGACTATGTCGGGTCGGCCAAGCCGATGGGCAAGGTCACCGCGATGGCGGCGCTGATGGACTGCTCGGCCGAGCGGGTCGCGAGCGTCCGGGCCTTCGCGGGCATCGAGGGCGACGTCTTCGCGACCGAGGAGGAGGCGCTCGCGCGCTTCGCCCTCAGCCAGAAGCCAAAGCCGGTGCCGGCCCTGTCCGGTGACGGGCGCATCGCGCGGGATCTGGAAGAGTATTTCTCGCAACAGATGCTCAGCGCCGAGACGCCGGACGAGGCCCAGGCGGTGATGCGCCTGATGAGCGCGGTGACCGAACAGCTGGGAGCGGTGCGCAAGCCCTGATCCCGGTCAAGACAGACGACCACCACTCGCAAGACGACACCACTCACGCAACAAAAGGGCCGCCCTCCTGCCGGAGGGCGGCCTCTTTTCCGACCGCGGCGGGTGTGCGGGTCACGCCTCGTCGTCGAGCGCCTCGATGGCCTTCTGCAGGTCGTCCTTGGAGACCGGCTTCTCGGTGACCGAGGCCAGCTCGAACACGTAATCGACCACCTTGTCCTCGAAGAGCGGCGCGCGCAGCTGCTGCTGCATCTGCTGGTTCTGCTGGACGAACTCGAAGAACTGCCGCTCCTGCCCCGGGTATTGCCGCGCCTGGGTCATGATCGCCTGGGTCATCTCGGCATCGGTCACCTGGACCTCGGCCTTCTGGCCCAGCTCGGCCAGCAGCAGGCCGAGGCGCACGCGGCGCTCGGCCAGCCTGGTATGCTCCTCGGTCGGTTCGATCTCGGGGTGGTCGTGGCCGTGCACGTCCTTGTGCTCGTCATGCCAGAGCTGGTGGGCGATCTGCTTGGCCTCGGCCTCGACCAGGCTGGGCGGCAGGTCGAAGGACACCATCTCGTCCAGCGCATCGAGCAGGCCGCGCTTGAGCACCGCGCGCGCGGCGCCGGCATATTCGGCCTCCAGCCGCTCGCCGATCTGGGTACGCAGGGCGGCCAGGTCCTCGGCGCCGAACTTCTTGGCCAGCTCGTCGTCGATCTTTGCCGCCACCGGCTGCTTGACCTCCTTGATGGTGCAGGAAAACACCGCTTCCTTGCCGGCCAGGTGCTTGGCCTGGTACTCTTCGGGGAAATTGACGGTGACGTCCTTTTCCTCGCCGGCCTTGACCCCGACCAGCTGCTCCTCGAAGCCGGGAATGAAGCTGCTGGAGCCCAGGACCAGCGGATAGTCCTCGGCCGATCCGCCCTCGAACGCCTCGCCGTCGACCTTGCCGACGAAATCCATCACCACCTGGTCGCCGTCCTTGGCCTTGCTGCCCTTCTTGCGCGGCTCGAAATCCTGCGCGCTCTCCGCCAGGTTGGCCAGCGCCTCGTCGATGGCCGCGTCGTCCGCCTTGACCACCAGCTTCTCGAGGCTGATCGCCGAGAGGTCCAGCTCGGGGATCTCGGGCAGCGCCTCATAGGACATCTCGACATGCACGTCGTCGCCCTCTTTCCAGTCCTCGTTGGTCATCTTGACCTCGGGCTGCAGTGCCGGGCGCTCGCCGCTGTCCTCGAAATGCTTGGACATGGCGCCGTCGATCGTTTCCTGCATGGCCTCGCCCATCAGGCGCTGGCCGAACTGCTTCTTGAGCAGCGGCATCGGCACCTTGCCCTTGCGAAAGCCCTTCATCTCGATCCCGGGCCGGGCCTCGGTCAGCTTCTCGTTGACCTTCTCGTCCAGTTCCGCGGCGGTGACCACGATCGCGTAGCCGCGCTTCAGTCCTTCGTTCAACGTCTCGGTGACCTGCATCTCAATTCCCCATAGGCTGACGCGCGCGGCCGGCCGCGCGCTGTACGATTGCCGGGCGTTCTATTGGTCCCTCCGGGCCGGTGCAAGGGGGATTGCGGGCGCCTGCGGCCACCCGGCGCCGCAAGCTCGCCCCGGACAGCAAAACACGCCCCGAAAGGCGTGTTTTCTCCCACGGTCCGAAACCGGCCGGGTGGCTCAGAACGACCAGCGTGCGCCGAAGAACAGCGACGAGGCGTCCCGGTACTCGGTCTCGGGTTCGTCCAGCGCATAGGAGCGGTAGGCGAGGTAGGCCTCGACATTGTAGTCGTCGAAATACTGCACGGCGGCGACCCCCCAGGAGTCCGAGCGCGAGCCGTCCACGGTCCGGTCATTGCCCTGGTAGAGATCGGCAGCGAGCGCGGTCGAGCCGACCGGCAGCCAGTTCGCGAGATAGCCGATCTTGCCATAGCCGTACTGGCCCTGGCGCGACCGCTTGCCGGCCCCGAAGGTCAGGTTGACGCCCGAGTTGAACAGCACGCTCACAGAGCCGATGTAATCCTCGAAATCGTCCACGCCGTAGCCGGGATCGACCAGCGCATAGCCAAGCGCCGCCTGCAGTTCCATCGTGTCGTTCTGGAAGTCATAGCGCAGCGCGACATCCTGGGTGGTCAGTTCACTATCCGAGACCAGGATTTCCTCGCCATAGGACGCCGACAGGGAGAAACCGTTGAAGCTGGGCGTGTCATAGCGCACCCGGCCCCGGCGTCCGCCGTCGAAGTTCGAGAAAGCCCCCGCGATCGTGCGAAACGTGACCGCGCCGGCCTCGTCCGCGAAGCGGAAAGCGCCCGAGGTGTCGCCGATGGACGAGGAGAGCGCCAGTGTCACGCCGGAGAGGTCGTTGCCGGCCACACCGTCCGTCGCCATGCTGCCCTGCCCCAGCGAGAAGGTTCCCCAGCTTGGCGAGGTCAGGCTGAAATCGACCTTGCGGATACTGGTCCGCTGCCAGTTCAACCCTTTCGGCTCGAACCCCTGGGTGACCAGAAACGATTGCCGGAACCCCAGCGCCGTTTCCAGATTGAAACGGAATTCCAGGCCGTCGAAGGGTTGCCGCACCAGCAGGCCGACCCGCGAATTGGAATTGCCGTTGTCGACCACCGCATCGGTGGTGTTGACCCCGTCATCGAAGGAAAGATAAGCGGGCGAGAACTGCCCGTAAAGCAACACGTC
>JAGRMU010000032.1:4075-6201 GCA_020441165.1 Sedimentitalea sp. | reverse complement strand
CTGATCGATCAGGACGGTGTGCTGCTCGAAGAACTGCTGCCGATTCAGCGCTTCCTCAACCGGGTGCTGGCGCTACCGATCCACATGCAGAACGCGCTCTTCGCCGAGTTCATGAGGCGGATCGCCGATCAGACCGAGCGGGCGCGGGCCGCGGGCACGCTCGATGTCGGCGTCGAGACGCTGCGCGGCGAGAGGATCGAACAGGTCTCGACCGAGGATCTCTGGACCTGCCCGCGTTCCGGGGCGGTGACGCGGATCATCGGGCTCGAGGTGACCGACCCCGTGCATGTCCTCTCCGCCGAAGAAGCGCGCGAGCGGAACCCGGACAAGCTGCCGATGATCAATCGCGCCTCGGGTCGCGCGGCGCTGATCTCCTCCCGACCCATGCAGATCTATGACGAGGAGATCGTCACGCTCATGCGCAAGGTGGCCCGGCCCACCGGGTCGACCTATGTCGAGGAAGGGAGGTTCGAAGGTTCGGCTTGGGAGGAGATCGAACCGTCCGAATTCCGCCGCCTCTGGGACGAGGAGGCTGACAGCCTGCCGAAGGTGACCACGACGAAGCTCTATCTGCTGACCGGGCTCCTGCTGCCGATCTGGAAGGACATCCCTTCGGGCAACGAACGCATCTACCGCGTCGCGCCCGAGGGGCAGGCAAGCATGATCGGCCGGACCGTCAGCGAGGATGGCGCCGCCGCGCTCAGAGCCCGGTTCATGGTCGGCACACCGACAACCCCGCAGGACATGTTGACGGCGGCTCTCGGGTCCACCGCGCCGGTTGATCTGGGCCAAGGTCTCACGCTCACCCGCCGTCGCGTCGCGGGCGCGGCACGGCTCGAGATCGACGGTGCGGACCGCGGCATGATCGACGGGTTGAAGGCCATGGGGTGCTTCACCGAGATCATCGCCTTCCAGCTCAGGGTCTTCGTGCCGCATGGAGAAGGCGTCGATACCGTCGCCATCCTGGGCCGGATCGTGGGGGACGGATCAGCCTCCAGGGCTGATCGCGCCGCCTGAAAGGGAAAGTGCGCTCTTGGTCCGGGGGAACGCGGAAGCGGGTTTTGCCCGTCCGCGTTCCGGCGCCGTGGCGGGTCTCCGGACTCCCCGGCGTTTCCCCCCCAATCTCAGGCACAAGGACGAGACCCATGACCGATCTCCAGATCAACTTCGCCGAGACGATGGCGAAATGGCAGGCCGAGCGCGAGGCAGCCAACAAGACTGCCCGGAGCGAGTTGCTACCGCAATTGCGTGCCCTTGGCGTTACCGAGGTGGTCGCCGAATACGAAGGCTACGGCGATTCCGGCAATATCGAAGACTTGACGGTGCTGCCCGCGGGCATCGAGCTACCGGACGACCTTGACGCGAAAGTCGGGGATTTCGCCTGGTCTGTCGCCTATCACCAGCATCCGGGCTTCGAGAACAACGAGGGCGGCTATGGCACCCTGACCTGGGATATTGCCGCCGACAGCATCACGCTGGATCATACCGACCGCTATGTCGAGTGTTCCCACAGCTTTGACGAGGGGCTTTGACATGGCCCATCCCCTGCATCATGCGGAGAGCTCCGCCCGGAAATTCGGCGGCAAGCCTTCGGACTATCAGGCGTTGCACGACGTTTTTGACGTCTCCAAGGAGCACCTCGCGCTCTTCGTTCACAGAGCCCATCGTCACCATGCCCTTGGAGTATTCGAACTGGAACGCCAGTTCGGCAGAACGCTGACCAACAGTGCGGGCCGGGTCATTCCGACCCGCTGGATCGGCGAGCAACATGTCCGCGAGGATTGCCAGGGCCGTATCCCATCGCTCGCAGACTGGCTCGTCCGCATCCGTCCCGAGCCGTGGATGGCGAACGGGCGCATCGACAATGATTCGCCCGGGATCGTCGGCGATCCGCGGGTCGCCTGGAGGACCGAGGTTGCAGACGGCAGGACGATCCTCGGCCTCCGGGATTGGATGGCGGCCTACGCAAGCGGCCCGGAACCAGCTGCGCCCGAGGCCTCCTGCGGGGGCAGGTCCAACTCCTCGCCGGGTGAGGGAGTTTGACCATGCTCAATGTCCGCAGCTTCTACGATTGCAGCACCGCACATCTGCCCCTGCAAACCGCCCAGGCCATCGTGAGCGGGCGC
>JAGRMU010000032.1:0-4039 GCA_020441165.1 Sedimentitalea sp. | reverse complement strand
TATGGCTGGCTGTTTTCCGTCCCCGAAACGCTCGCCGATCTGCCAGAAGGCGTCGACTGTGACGCCTTCAAGACGGTCATGGCGTTGGCGATGGATGCAGGCTGCGACTACGTCCTCTTCGATCGGGACGTTCCGCCGGTCCCCTATCTCGAGGTCTTCGACTGGTAGATCGAATCCGGTTGCACAGAGGCCCGATCATCTGATCGGGCCTCCCGTGTTTCTGCCACCAACCTTGGAAATGGAGATCCAGATGAACATCGCGGAGATCAAGGCCGCCGTGGATGCCGGCAAAGCCGTCCACTGGGCGAATGAGGGATATCGGGTTCACCGGGATGGCCTCGGCCAATACCTCATCACCTTTGTGCAGAACGGCAGCAACATCGGTCTGACCGACCGGAGCGGCCGACGGCTGAACGGGGCCGAGGCCGACTTCTTCATATCTAAGCCGAGCCAGGATGCAGCGGCAGAGCAGGGGAGGGACGCGCACGTGGTGACGTGGGACACCCGCTCGGGCGCCGGGCCGGGCTGACGGGCAGGAGAGAAAGGAAAAGAGGGCTTTGTGGTTTTGCGATCCCATGAGGGGTCGAAAAGCAATCCCGCGTGCTCTGGCAGGAAGCCGGGCAGCGGCAAACCCGAGGAGAAGACCCATGTTCGCAGGAACCCTGACCAGGAACGCCGAGACCGCGACCGCCGCCTATTCCGGCATGATCCACTCCACGCGGTTCGACATCGCGATAGGGCTCGAGACCCGGACGAAGATGTCCGATCGAAGCCCGGATTTCGATGTGACGGCCGTCAACAAGTCCGGGCGCAAGGTGCGTATCGGCACGGCCTGGAACGAGACCGGCAATACCACCGGCAATCCCTACATCTCGATGCAGATCGATGTCGGCCTCGGACCGTTTCGTGTCAACGCCGTGCAGACGAAGGAAGCCCGTGAGGCAATGACGGGTGAATTCGAAATCATCCCGCTGGTCTCGAACGGTGCCATGAAGTCCGGCTCGATCTCCGGTGAGCTGACCGCGATGGATGCCGACAACGCCTTCGCCGGTTACGTCGCCAACATGATGTTCGATCTCGACTTCATGCTGATCGAGAACGAGTTCAAGACGGAAGAAACCCATCCCGATTACCGGATCGAAGTCAGCTCGCCGCGCGGCCACCCGATCCGCGTCGGCTCTGCCTGGATGGCGAAGAGCAACCGGACCGGGAACGACTACGTCTCGCTCCTCATCAACACGCCCGATGGCGATCTGCGGGTGAACGCCGTTCAGAACGAGGAGCAGCGGGGCGGTCAGACCTTCTCGATCATTCCCTTCGTCGAGAGCGCCGGCCAGGAGCGGTCGGACAACACCGGCCTTGCCCTGGTGGGCTGACGCACGACGACTTCCACCGAGCTAGCGCCCCGGGGAACCGGGGCGCCACGGGCGTTTCGAGTCTAGTCGAAATTCAATGATCGTTTTTCGCGTTCGACCGAAGCGAGAGGCAGCGAACAAACGATACGACAAGAACTCGAAACGCCTTTCACCCGTGCAGGCCTGATCCTCCTCCCTAGAAACGGCCTGACGGGCGGTGCCGGCGTGTCTCCGACCGGCCCGTGTCCCCTGCCCGCAAGAGGCAGGTCCCGTGAGGGGAGCCGCGGCAGCGCGGCTCCCCTCTTTTCGTTTCACCCCGACAGAAGGACGACAGCGATGTTCAATCTCACCCATCCCAAGCTGGTCACGCTCGCCGAGACCGAAGGTTATGCCGAGGTCGCGGATTTCCTGGAAGACCATGCGCTTGACAGCGTCGTGCCCGCGATCTGCATGGCGCCCGATTGCGACCACACCGCCGATCTCGAACCGGATCAGCGCGCCGGCTTTTGCGAGGTCTGCGGCCGCCCTTCCATGAAATCCGGCCTCGTCATCGCCGGGATGATCTGAGCGGCAAGGACGAGGGGCTTCCCATGACACATTATCAATACACAACACCCGGTACGCGGCTTACCTGGTCCGACGTCAGCGAATGGGTCGATGCGGCCCACCGGATCGGGGGGCGCCGGTTGAGCGCGGCGCGCAACCGAGCCTACGCCGCCCATGCGGCGGCTCTGCCCCGCGACCTCATCGACCGCGAAACGCATGTCCCATCGCTGGAAGCGGCGCTTCGCCTCCTCAAATATGGACATCCCAGCCTCGCCCGGCCGCAGAGAGGCCATCGCGCTGACCACCCGACCACGCCGGTCATCATGGATCTGATGAACCGTCTCGCCGTCCTGAAACGCCAGGACCAATTGCCCGCCGGGGACAATTGGACCGCCTTGTTCGGAGGCTCCGATGCGCATTCCGGATGACATCTCCGACCTGATCGAGCGCGGCGCCCTTGTGGCGATCAACCATTCCGGCGGCAAGGACAGCCAGGCCATGACGATCAGGCTGGTCGAGGCTGGCATCCCGCGCGACCAGTTGCTCATCGTCCACGCCACTCTCGGCGACGTGGAATGGCCCGGCACGATCGGCCATATCCGGAAGACCACGTTCGGGCTGCCGCTGGTGATCGCACGACCCCGCCGGTCGTTCTTCGAGGTGGTCCAGGCGCGGGGCATGTTCCCATCCCCGCGATATCGCCAATGCACCTTCGGAGGCCGAGATCGCCACCATCGACGCCGCCCGCGAAATCCTGCGCCGGCATGTCCGGTCGACCGTTGCCCTGCAGTCCTGGAGCATGCTGACCGACTACCTGGCTTTCAGCGCCGTTCGCGAACGGGTCGAGGTGTTTCGGGTGCTGCTGCTGGACCGGAAGTACAAGCTGATCCGCGACAGGATCATGACCCGCGGCAGCATCGATCACGTCCCTGTCTATGTCAGCGAGGTCCTGCGCTCCGCGCTCGTTCTCGATGCCTCCGCGATCATAATGTGCCACAACCACCCCTCCGGTGACCCGCATCCGAGCCAGACCAATATCGATCTGACCCGGAAGATCGTCGCAGCCTGCAAGGTGATGGAGATCGTGGTCCGCGATCACATCATCGTCGGCTTCAGGCGGGAGAAAAACGCATTCAGCATGCGGACGGCAGGGATGATGGGCGATTAGGGCTCCATGAACATGTGCCGGTTGGACGCCAGTTTCATCCAGTCCCGGCCACCGAAGGCTGCCAGCGCGAGGTAGATCTGACCGACCTCGACATCCGGCCTGAAAACGATGGTCAGACGATGGCCGGACCCGCCATGTCGCACGAGCCAGCCTGCGAGCCTTCCCTCAAGACGGGTGCCGGATGTCGGGTTCTCTGCGATCGATCGCAGCAAGGCACCGACCTCATCCAGGCGCCGAAGAGCTGCTCCGGTGTCGCCTTGGGTGACTTCGACAATGTGATCGACGATGCCGATGAGGTCCCGCTCGAAGAACGGATGCCGGACAAAGCGCATCAGGTCTTGCGGGTCATTGCGGCCAGATGCGCCCGCGCGCCAGCAGTTACCTCGGATGCGTCGCCGACCGGTTCCCATTGGTCGAGCGGCAGAGCCAGACGCCGTTCAAGTTCTGCTTCGAGCACCGCCCGTTCGCGCTCACGTTCCGCCTTGGCCTTTGCCAGTTCCCCCGAAACCGCCGCGCTCACATTGGGATATTCTCCGGCTTCGACGAGCTCCCTGGCGAAGGCATAGGCGGTATCGGTAAAGCTGACGGATTGCTTTTGAACGCTCATGGCGGACTCCCTGGTGCTCCAATAGAGTACCGATATGTGCGGTGTCTGGCAAGCCCGCCAGCCCGCCCGAGGGAAACGCTGTATGAGCCTGGCGGCTCTCCCCAGTTCGGCTGCGCGTGTCGCAGGCGAGAACGGCCCTTCGGTCCGTCGCGCATTCGGCCATGCGGCCTCACCGCGGCGCAGCGCCCGGCATCCCGGTTTGCCCGTCTCGCGAGCACGCCGCTCCCCGGCCGCTCCGCCGGATTGCGCTCTGGTCTGTTTCGGCCAGAGGCCAAAACGATCCCGCCGCTTCATCCGTCTCCCGCCTCCGGTCGCACCGTTTGCCTGCTCGCGTCGGGCAAACCTACCGTCAAAACACACACA
>JAGRMU010000244.1 GCA_020441165.1 Sedimentitalea sp. | reverse complement strand
CCGAGGGTTCGGTGAAGGGGAAATGGCTGGCGCGGAAACGGGTCTTGATGCCGTCCACCTCGAAAAAGGCGGCGAAGAATTCCTCGAGCACCCATTTGAGGTTCGCCATCGAGATGTCCTCGTCGATGGCCAGCCCCTCGACCTGGTGGAACATCGGGGTGTGGGTCTGGTCGTAATCGGCGCGGTAGACGCCGCCGGGACAGATGATCCGCAGGGGCGCGCCGCGCTCCTCCATAGTGCGGATCTGCACCGGGCTGGTATGGGTGCGCAGCACATGAGGCGGGCGGTCGTCGCCTTGCGCCCGCGCCATGTAGAACGTGTCCATCTCGGCCCGCGCCGGGTGGTGGCCGGGGATGTTCAGCGCGTCGAAATTGTACCAGTCGGTGTCGATGCGCGGGCCCTCGGCGACGGAAAAGCCCAGCTCACCGAAGATCGCGGTCAGCTCCTCGGTGACCTGGCTGATCGGGTGGAGGGTGCCGGCACGGCGCTCGCGCCCCGGCAGGGTCACGTCCAGCCATTCCGCGCGCAGCCGCTCGTCGAGCGCAGCATCGGCCAACGCCGCCTTCCTGGCGGCGAGAGCGGCGTTGATCTCGTCCTTCAGCGCGTTCAAGGCGGGGCCGGCGCTCTGGCGCTCCTCGGGGCTCATCCTGCCCAGCTCGCGCATCTTCAGCGCCACCTCGCCCTTCTTGCCGACGGCGGCGACCCGGATCGCTTCCAGCGCGTTTTCGTCCGGCGCATCCGCGATTTGCCCCAGATACTTGGCTTTCAGATCGTCCATGCCCGCCCCTCGTCTGACCGTCGCGCCCTGCTATCCGAAAAGCGGCGGCGAAGGCAAGGCCGGCTCAGGCGGGCGGGTCAGGCCCAGGCCAGCCGGGCCAGCATCCAGAGGGCCATGGCGATCATCATCAGGTTCTCGGTGAGCGAGACGAACCCCAAGGGCACGTCGCTGGACCCGCCCATGCAGGCGCATTTCAGCTCGCGCCTGTCGACATAGACCGCCTTGAAGACCGAGACCGCGCCCACCGTGCCGATGAAGAGCGCCAGCGGCGCCGCGATCCAGATCAGCACGCCGGCGATCATCAGCACCCCGGCGATGCCTTCCGCGAAGGGATAGACATATCCGTAGGGCACCCAGCGGCGCGCCAGCAGGTCGTAGTTCAGGAACATGGTCGAGAAGCTTTCGACGTCGCGCAGCTTCTGCAGGGCCAGCAGGCACATGGCGATGGCGATGAACCATGCGGGCAGGCGCCAGGTCGCGAGCGTGCCGAAGCCCGCCCAAACCCCGGCCACGGCCATCGCCGCGGCCATGCCGAAGAGCGCGATCACCGGCACATAGGTGGTCTCGCCCTCGGCGCGCAGGGGCTTGCCGAAATGCGCGCGCAGGTCCTCGTAGCCACCGATCCGGGCGCCGCCGATGAAGGTCTGCGGCGTGGTCTCGACACCGTGCTTCTCCATGAAGGCCTCGGTCTCTTCGCGGGTGGTCAACTGGTGATCGTCGACCGCATAGCCCTGGCTTTCCAGCAGGTGTTTCGATTTCAGCCCGTAGGGGCAGAGGTGATCGGGCATCACCATGCGGTAAAGCTCGGCGGTCCTGCCTTGGGTCATTTGCCGTCCACCTCCGGCGTTGCGGCAGGGCCGCCCTCGAGGTCGGTGATCAGCGCCTTCATCTCGTCGATCTCCAGCCGCTGCGCCTCGATGATGTCCCGTGCCAGGCTCTGCACCCGCGGATCGGAGAGGCGCGCCCGCTCGCTGGTCAGGATGGCGATGGAATGGTGCGGGATCATCGCCTTCATCCACGAGACGTCCTCGACCGTGCTCTGGCTGCGCAGGAGCCAGAGCGAGACGCCGAAGACCGCCACCGCGCCCAGGTAGATCGCGGCGTTGATCCCCTTGCGTGTATACATGCCCAGCATGAAGGACAGCATGACCACCGCCATCATCGCGCCCATGTAGAGCGCCATGTAGGCGCGGGTCTCGCTGAAGTAGACGTGATCGAGCGCATAGGTGTTCAGATACATCATCCCGAACATGACCACCGTCGAGGTGACGATCATGGCGGCGAAGCGGAAATAGGTGTTCTTCATCGAATTCTCCCTCCTCGCGAATAGCGGTCGCAGCGGGAAAACGCCCTTCCAGCGCTGGAAGGTTCCCGGTTTCCCGCGATTCGCTCCCCATCGGCGCGATGGACAGGGACACGCCCGCGCGGGTAGCGTGGCCGCAGGCAGAGGAGAGAACGGCCATGGGCGATATGGAGAAGAGCTTGCAGGCGGCGGTGGCGGCGGATGATGTGCCCTTCGTCGTCGCGATGACGGGCAATGCGCAGGGGATCACCTGGTCGGGCGCCTATGGCGAGGCGGCGCCGGGGCGGGCGGCGGCCGAGGACACCGCGTTCCGCATCTTCTCGATGACCAAGGCCATCGGCGGGCTGGCCGCGACGATGCTGATCGACCGCGGCAGGCTGAGCCTGGAAACCCCCGTCGACGAGGTGCTGCCGGCCTGGAAAGAATTGCAGGTGCTGGACGGGTGGGAGGGCGACACGCCGGTGATGCGCGCGCCGAAGGTCCGCGCCACGATCCGGCACCTGGTCACCCATACCAGCGGGCTGGAGTACGAGTTCTGGAACCCGGACGTGCCGAGATACCTGGCGGCGACCGGCCACCCGACCGTCCTATCCGGTCTGAAGGCGTCGCTCAACTATCCGCTGACCTTCGATCCCGGCACCCGCTGGGGCTATGGCATCTCGATCGACTGGCTGGGCCAGGCCATCGAGGCGGTGGACGGGCGGCGCATCGACGCCTTCTGCCGCGCGGAGATCTTCGACCCTCTCGGCATGACCGACACCGCCTTCGAGCCGGACGCGCTTCAGGCTCGGCTGTGCACCGTTCAGGCGCGCACCGAGGATGGCAGCTTCCGCGACACCGGTCTTGCGCCGCCGCCGCATCCGGAGGTCTACGGCATGGGCCATGCGCTCTATTCCACGGCGCCGGATTACATGCGCTTCCTGCGGATGATCCTGAACCGCGGCGCGCTGGACGGCAACCGGCTGCTCTCTGCCAAGGCGGTCGACACCATGCTGGCCGACCAGATGAACGGGCTGACCTTCCAGACCATGCGCAGCGCGGCGCCCCATGTCTCGGCGGATGTCGAGCTGCCCGCGGACACCACCCACAGCGTCATCGCCGCGCGCAGCGAGAGCGACCAGCCCGGCAAGCGCCGCAAGGGGACGCAAAGCTGGGCGGGCGTGTGCAACACCCATTACTGGGTCGATCCGGCGAGCGATCTCGCGGCGGTGATCATGACCCAGACGCTGCCCTTCGCCGAGCCGCGTTTCATGCGGACCTATGACGCCTTCGAGCGCGCGGTCTATGCCGGGCTCTGACCGCGGGTGAGCGCCGAGCCGCGCCGCCCCTGGCTGGTCCTGCTGGGCCTGTGCTTCGGCATCTGCGTGACCAACGCCTTCGCGCGCTTCGCCTACGGGCTGATGCTGCCGGCGATGAAATCGCAGATGGGCTGGACCTATGCCCAGGCCGGCTGGCTGAACACCGCCAATGCCCTGGGCTATATCGCCGGCGCGGTGCTGACCATGGCGCTGGTCAGCCGGATCAGCCCTGCGCGGCTCTTTTCCTTCGGCCTGGTCACCACCACCCTGGCGCTGCTGGCCACCGGGCTGCACGAGGCGCTCTGGTGGCAGTCGCTCTGGCGCATCGCGGCGGGGGTGCTGGGGGCGATGTCCTTTTCCACCGCCGGGGTCTTGACCGCGCAGCTCTTCCAGACCGATCCGCGCCGCAACGCGCTGGCCATCGCGCTGCTCTTCGGGTTCGGCGGCGGGCTGGGGATCGTGCTGGCCGGCGCGGCGCTGCCGGTGATGCTGGCGGTGCTGGGGCCGGGCGCCTGGGCCTGGGGTTGGATCGGCATCGGCCTGACCAGCGCGGCGATGCTGCCGCTGGGCCTCTGGGCGGCCGCCTGCCTGCGCCCGCCGCTGCGGCAGAGCCTCGCCAGCCCGCGCCTGCCGGTGCGCGCGATGCTGGCGGAACTGGGCGGCTATGCCGGGTTCGGGCTGGGCTATATCGTCTACCTGACCTTCCTGAGCGCCTGGATGACCGAGCAGGCGGCCGGCCCGGTGCTGATCGCGTCGGTCTGGGTGCTGCTGGGCAGCTGCATCTGCATCTCGCCCTTCCTCTGGCGCCCGGTCTTCGCCCGTTTCCGCTCCGGGCTTCCGCTGGCGATGATCCTGACCGGCATCGCCGCCGGCTCGCTGCTGCCGGTGGCGATGCCCGGACCCTTCGGCCTGCTGCTCTCGGCCGTGGTCTTCGGTTGCTGCGTGTTCATGGCGCCGGGGGCAGTCACCAGCTTCACCCGCCACAACCTGCCGATCGCCAGCTGGGGCGCGTCGATCAGCCTCTTCACCGTGGTCTTCGCGGTCTCCCAGACCGTGGGGCCCTACGGCGCCGGGCTGCTGGGCGATCTGACCGGCAATATCGGCAATGGCCTCGTGGTGGCCGCGGCGCTGCTGCTGACCGGCGCCGTTCTCGCGCTGTCCCAGCGCCCGCTGGACGGGCGCTGACCGGCGCGGTTGACAAGCGGTCAACGGCGCCCCGGCATGCGAAAAGGGCCGCCCCCGGGAGAGCGGCCCTTGCGATCTTTCGATCCGTCCGGATCAGGCGGTCAGCGCGGCCTGGGCCTGGGCAACGATGGCCCCGAAGGCCTCGGGCTCGTGCACCGCGAGATCGGCCAGAACCTTGCGGTCCACCTCGATCCCGGCCAGCGACAGGCCGTTGATGAAGCGGCTGTAGGTCAGCGCCTCGTCATGGCTGCGCACCGCGGCGTTGATCCGCTGGATCCACAGGGCGCGGAAATTGCGCTTGCGGTTCTTGCGGTCGCGGGTCGCATACTGGTTCGCCTTGTCGACGGCCTGGGTGGCGACGCGGAAGGTGTTCTTGCGGCGGCCATTGTATCCCTTGGCGGCCTTGATGACTTTCTTGTGGCGGGCGTGGCTGGTGACGCCACCTTTGACGCGGGACATGTGTCTGGCCTCCTATCAGCGGTCGTAGGGCATGTAGCCCTTGACGATCTTGGCGTCGGGGGCGGAAAGCGTGGTGGTGCCACGGGCGTCGCGGATGAACTTGTTGGTCCGCTTGATCATGCCGTGCCGTTTGCCGGCCTGACCGGCCAGGACCTTGCCGGTCGCGGTCATCTTGAAGCGCTTCTTGGCGCTCGACTTGGTCTTCATCTTGGGCATTTCCGTCTCCTTGCTCGGGTGCGGTGAACGCGCGACTCGGCATGCCGCTTGGGCCGGTCGGGCGGTTGGAGACGGCGCTATAGACCGGTGCGCCGGCGCGGGCAAGCGGTTTCGTCAGTCGTCGGTGCCGGCGAGATGATTGATCTCGCCCTTCGCCTGGCTGACGGTCACCGTCACCGAGGTCGACCGGCGGGCCACCGCCTCGACCTTGTCCAGCGAGTCGATGGCGGCGTTGCCATGGATGGCGGTCGCGCCGATGGTGGCGAAGTTCTGCTTCAGCCAGGCCAGCCGCTCGTTCCCGTAGCGCGCCGTCAGATTGCGCTGAACCACCTCCAGGAACGCCTTGCGCTTCTCGCGATTCTGCTGCGCGTTCCGGCCCTTCGACGGCATGTTCACCGGCAGGTCGTCTTCGGTGACGCCGGGATGTGCGAAACCGGTGAACGTGCCGCCCGAGGTCGTGAAATGATCTGGCTCGGCCTTGAGCGTCTCGATGTTCAGCCTGACCGGCTGCGGTGCCGCTGCGATCGCCTGTCGGCGCACGGTGTCCTGAAGATCGACATTGCCGCTGGAGACCACCGTCCATTGCGGAGCGCCCTTGTAAACGCTGGGCGCCCAGGTGCCGCCGGCAACCGCGGCCTTGAAGGCGACCGAATCCGTCACCACCGTGTTGGTGTCCCTCGGGTTGGGGCGCGTTGCATGGGTATCGGCGGCGCTGAGGTTGGAATTCTTCTCGCGCGCGACGTGCTTGCCGAAAAAGCCGGTATCGATGCTGGTGATCACCCGGCCGTCGTTGAGACCCGCCTTGGCGGTCTCGAGGCTGACCAGCCGCTGCACCGGTGCGCTGACATCGGCGAGCCGCTGCAACTGCGCCAGCCCGGCGGTGGACGGACCGGCGGCGGCCGCGCTGCGGGGCGCGCTGCGCGCTTTCGGGCGCGTCGGTGCGCGGGATCTTTCGCACGAGACGGGTGGCATGGCGGTGTCTCTCTCCCCTGACGTGCATCGACTATCCCGCGCGCGGCGCAGTTAGTCAACGTGTGCCAGGGGACCGCCAGTCCCGCTCAGGGCAGGGTATGGGCGATCCCGCTGTAGAACGCCTCGGGGATATCGGCCAGCGTGTATCCGCCCGGCTTGACGCTGGCGGCATAGACGACCAGCCCGCCGCCGATCATGATGGTCAGGGCCGAGAAACGCGGCGCGCGGCGGTCGCTGAGATCGGACACCACCGCCGGAACCGCGAAGGCGGACACCACCAGCCCGATGGTCAATATCAGATCCGCGTTCATGCTGCTTTTCCCGATTCGGCGGCTCCCGATCCGTTATTCTGGGTCGGTATTGTAAATAAGCCGTTCATTGCAGGGCGCGACCCGCAGGATATTGGTTGTCCCGGGCACGTTGAAGGGCACCCCGGCGGTGATCACGATCTGGTCGTTCTCGGTGGCGAAGCCCCCGGCGCGGGCGGCGCGGGCGGCGTTGACCACCGCCATCTTGAAGCGCTCCAGTTCGCCGGTCATCACGCAGGTGCAGCCCCAGCTCAGCGCCAGCCGCCGTGCGGTGCCGATCAGGCTGGTCATCGCGATGATCGGCACGCGCGGCCGCTCGCGCGCGGTCAGCAGCGCGGTGGTGCCGCTCTGGGTGAAGCAGCAGATCGCCTTGATCTCGGTGGTCTCGGCGATCTCGCGGGCGGCGGCGACGATGCCGTCGGCGATGCTCGAGCCCTTGATCGAGCGCGAGGCGGCAATGATCTGGGCATAGGTCGGGTCCGCCTCGACCTCGATGGCGACCTTGTCCATGGTGCGCACCGCCTCGATCGGAAAATTCCCGGCCGCCGATTCCGCGCTCAGCATCACCGCGTCTGCGCCCTCGTAGATCGCGGTGGCCACGTCCGAGACCTCGGCGCGGGTCGGCATCGGGCTCTCGATCATGCTTTCCAGCACCTGGGTGGCGACGATCACCGGCTCGGCCATCCCCCGGCAGCGGCGCACCAGGCGCTTCTGCACCGGCGCCCCCCCCCCCCCCGCAACCCCACC
>JAGRMU010000243.1 GCA_020441165.1 Sedimentitalea sp. | reverse complement strand
GCCGGCATGGCGATCTCGACCGCATCTATCGCGACACCGGGCTGTTCCGGTCTGACAAGACGGCGATCTTCGGCCCCAAGTTCGGCATCGGCACGCCGCTCTACACCCATCACACCACCTCGCTGGTGTTCAGCGACCCGCCGCTGCACACGCGGGTGCGCCGGATCATGACCGCGGCGCTGACTCCGCGCGCCCTCGCGCGGATGGAGCCGGGCCTGGTCGCGGTGGTGGACGCGCTTCTGGACGGGCTGGCCGGGCGCGGGCCGGGGCCGGTCGATCTGATCGAGGACTATGCCGCCCGGATCCCGATCCAGATCATCGGCAACCTGCTGGACGTGCCGATGGACGAGCGTGACCCGCTGCGCGGCTGGTCGCTGGCCATTCTCGGCGCGCTCGAGCCGACGCTCAGCCCTGCGCAGCTGGCGCGGGGTCAGCAGGCGGTGCGCGAGTTCGAAACCTATCTGACCGATCTGATCGCCCGGCGGCGCGCCCGGCCGGGCGATCCCGAGACCGACGTGCTGACCCGGCTGATCCGCGGCGACGGGGAGGGCGGGCAGCTGTCCGAGGTCGAGCTGATCCAGAACTGCATCTTCATCCTCAATGCCGGTCACGAGACCACCACCAACCTGATCGGCAACGGGCTGGCGCTGCTGCACGATCATCCGGAGCAGCGGGCCCGGCTGCTCGGGGATCCCGGGCTGATCGCGCAGGCCATCGAGGAGGTGCTGCGCGTCCGCTCGCCCAACCAGATGGGCAACCGCGAGACCACGGCGGAGGTCGAGATCGGCGGGGCGCGGATCGCGGCGGGCACCAACCTGCACCTGTGCATCGGCGCGGCCAACCGCGACCCGGAGGTGTTCGAAGCGCCCGAGCGGTTCGACATATCGCGCAGTCCGAACCGCCATCTCGCCTTCGCGGGCGGTCCGCATGTCTGCGTCGGTCTGACCCTTGCCCGGATGGAGGGGCGGATCGCCATCTCCCGGTTCCTGGACCGGTTCCCGGCCTACCGGATCCGCAACGGCCGGGTGCCAGGCGGGCGCATCCGCTTTCGCGGCTATGCCGCGCTGCCGGCCGATCTTGAATGAGCGCATGACCGGTCGTCCCAATGCTGCGTCGGGACTGGCACGACGGATCGCACAGGGACCGATGCAGATTGCGCGACGGGATGCACAAATCGAAACCATTCGCCAGCTCGTGCCAGTGACAGGCTGGGCCAAGACCAGTCGGAACAGCTTTGACCCCTGCGCAGAGGATCGCGCCCGCCGTCGCGCCAAAGGCGCGCCTTCCGCGCGGGCGGGGCGGGCCGGGCGCGATCCGGGGCTGCGCCCAGGAAAGACATCGATCGGGAGAATTGCCGGCGCAGCTGCGCCGGCCCGCTCCGGGCGCGGGTCAGGCGTGCCGCGCGCGAAAGGCGCCGGGGCTGGCGCCGGACCAGCGCTTGAAGGCGGTCGAGAAGGCCGCCTGATCCGCGTAGTCGAGGAAATAGGCGATCTCGCCGATGCTCAGCCCGTCCTCGATGTAGCGCCGGGCGAGATCGTAGCGCAATTCGTCGACGATCTGCCGGAAATTGCAGGCCTCCTCCTGCAGCCGCCGCGCCAGGGTGCGCCGGCTCATCCCCAGGCTGGCGGCGACCTCGTCGGCCGGCACGATCCGGCCCGGAAGCGCGCGGGCCAGGTGCGCCTCGATCCGCGCGCGCAGCGGCGTGGAGGAGGCCGATTGCTCGCTCAGCAGCCGGTCGGCATAGTCGGTCAGATGCCGGCGCAGGTTCGGATCGTAGGTGGGGATCGGCAGGTCGAGCGCGGTGAGCGGCAGGACCAGCTCGGTGCGCTCGGCGTCGAAGATGACCGGAAATCCGGTGATCGCGCGAACCGGCACGCGATGGGCGCGCCCGGGATGGGCAAAGCGCGCCTCGATGGGCAGGAACTCGACCCCTGTCAGGGCCCGCAGCCGCGCCATGAGGCCGCACAGCATC
>JAGRMU010000242.1:1585-1918 GCA_020441165.1 Sedimentitalea sp. | reverse complement strand
GATGTTCGGCGAGCTGATCGGGCTGGCGCTGGCCCAGGCCTGGCGCGACCAGGGCGCGCCGGCCCCCTTCACCCTGGCCGAGCTCGGTCCCGGGCGCGGCACGCTGATGACCGACGCGCTGCGCGCCGCGCGCAGGGTCCCCGGCTTTGCCGAGGCCGCGCGGCTGGTGCTGGTCGAGGTCTCGCCCACCCTGCGCGCGCAGCAGTCCAAGGCGCTGGCCTCCTATCGCCCGGAGTGGGTCCGGACCGCCGCCGAGCTGCCGGATGCACCGCTCTTTCTGGTTGCCAACGAGTTCTTCGACGCGCTGCCGGTGCGCCAGTTCCAGCGCGACGG
>JAGRMU010000242.1:872-1467 GCA_020441165.1 Sedimentitalea sp. | reverse complement strand
GGCGATCTGGTCGAGATCTGCCCCGCCGCCGCGCCGGTGATCGCCGAGCTGGCCGGGCGCATCGCGGTCCATGGCGGCGCCGCGCTGATCGTCGATTACGGCGACTGGCGCTCGCTGGGCGACACGCTGCAGGCGGTCCGGCGCCATGCGCCTGCGGATATTCTGGACGCCCCGGGCAGCGCCGATCTGACCGCCCACGTGGATTTCGAAGCACTGGCCCTGGCCGCCCGCGCGGCGGGCTGCGCCCATAGCCGGCTGGCCCCGCAGGGCGTCTTCCTCGAGCGGCTGGGGGTCACCGCCCGGGCGCGGCAGCTGGCGCAGGGGCTGCAGGGCGCGGCGCTCGACGATCTGGTCGCCGCACATCGGCGGTTGACGCATCCCGAGGAAATGGGAAACCTGTTCAAGACGCTGGGCCTCTACCCCGTTCACGCCAGCCCGCCACCGGGACTTGAACCATGACCCTCGAAATCCTCACCTCGGACAGGCTCGGCGCGCTGCGCCACGGCTTCTTCACCCGCCGCGGCGGGGCGTCTTCCGGGGTGTTCTCGGGGCTCAACTGCGGCACCGGCTCGTCCGATCTCAGCGAGATCGTGGC
>JAGRMU010000242.1:0-814 GCA_020441165.1 Sedimentitalea sp. | reverse complement strand
TCCACCAGACCCATTCGGCCGATGTCGTCACCGTCGCCGGACCGCTGGACGAAAAGCCGCGCGCCGACGCGATGGTGACCGCGACGCCGGGACTGGCGCTGACCATCCTGACCGCCGATTGCCAGCCGGTGCTCTTCGCCGATCCCCGGGCCGGGGTGATCGGCGCCGCCCATGCCGGCTGGCGCGGGGCGCTGGACGGGGTGCTGGAGGCAACGCTGGATGCGATGGAGGCGCTCGGCGCCAGGCGGGCCGAAACGGTCGCGGTGATCGGTCCCAGCATCAGCCAGGCGGCCTACGAGGTCGGGCCCGAATTCCTCGACGAGTTCCTCGCCGACGATCCCGGCAACGCGCGGTTCTTCGCCAACGGGCAGGGCGACCGGATGCTCTTCGATCTTCCGGGCTTCGGGCTGCACCGGCTGCGCCGCGCCGGCATCGGCGCCGCGGAATGGACCCGGCATTGCACCTTCTCCGATCCCGAGCGCTTCTATTCCTACCGGCGCTGCACCCGGGCCGGCGAGGCCGATTACGGGCGGTTGATCTCGGCGATCCGCCTCTGATCGCGCGGCGCGCGGGCGCGAATCGCCAATTGTGGCGCGATTGCAGCCGGTTTCGGAAACAAACCCGCCCGGGACCGGGCACTGGCCGCATCTCGCGCCCGATCGGCGCAGTTTTTTGACAGGCGCGGGCGCGGCGCGGCACTCTTGAACTCCGCAGATGATCCATCCCTGGTCCGTCTGTCGCTGTCGGTGGGGGCCGGCACAGGTGCGACCCTTGTGTGAAAAGGGCCGAACGCATGACGATCCCCCTGACGCGC
>JAGRMU010000241.1 GCA_020441165.1 Sedimentitalea sp. | reverse complement strand
CTGGAATGGGCGCATCGGCGGATGGCGGCGCGGCGCGAGGCGCGCAAGATCCTGATGGTGATCTCGGACGGGGCGCCGGTGGACGATTCGACCCTGTCGGTGAACCCGGCGAACTACCTGGAAAAACACCTGCGCGACGTGATCGCCATGGTGGAAAAGCGCAAGATGGTCGAGCTTCTGGCCATCGGTATCGGCCATGACGTGACGCGCTATTACCAGCGCGCGGTGACGATCACCGATGTCGAGCAGCTGGCCGGGGCGATGACCGAGCAGCTGGCCGCGCTCTTCGACAAGGACCCGCGCGCCCGCGCCCGGATCATGGGCATCAAGCGCGCCAGCTGAGCCGGGGGCCGCGGTCGCGGCTGGACAATTTCCCGCGCCGGCGGCACCGTCCCGGCGCACAGTCCGGAGAGCCAGCATGTTCCAGTCCTTCGAAGTCACCGCCCGGCCCGAGCAGGGCCCGCCCCGCCTGGCGGCGCTGCGCGCCGAGATCGCCGCCGAGGGGCTGGACGGGTTCCTGGTGCCGCGCGCCGATGCCCATCAGGGCGAATACGTGGCCGCCCGCGACGCGCGACTCGCGTGGCTGACCGGGTTCACCGGCTCGGCGGGGTTCTGCGCGGTCTTGCGCGACGTGGCCGGGGTGTTCGTGGACGGGCGCTATCGCACCCAGGTCAAAGCGCAGGTCGCCGATGTGTTCACGCCGGTGAACTGGCCGGAGGTGCAGCTGGCCGACTGGCTGAAGGCGCAGCTGCCCGAGGGCGGGCGGGTCGGTTTCGATCCCTGGCTGCACGGCGCGGCGGAGATCGAGAAGGCGCGCGCGACGCTGGAGGGCTCGGGCATCGAACTGGTCGCGACGGAGAACCTGGTGGACCGGATCTGGGCGGACCAGCCGGAGCCGCCGATGCAGCCGGTCAAGCCGCACCCGCTGGATTTCGCGGGCGAGAGCGCCGAGGCCAAGATCGCGCGGCTGGCCGATGGGCTGCGCAAGGACGGGCAGCGCGCGGCGGTGATCACCCTGCCCGATTCGATCATGTGGCTCTTGAACCTGCGCGGCGCCGACACTCCGCGCAACCCGGTGGCCCATGGCTTCGCGGTGCTGCATGACGATGCGCGGGTCGATCTCTACATGGCGGCGGAAAAGCTGGCGGCGGTGCGGGGTGATCTCGGACCCGAGGTGAACGTTCACGCGCCCGATAGGTTCCTGGCGGCGCTGGCCGAGCTGCCCGGACCGGTGCGCATCGACAAGACCAGCGTGCCGCAGATCGTCGCCGAGACGCTGGGATCGAACGCCGCCTTCGGGGACGATCCCTGCGCCCTACCCAAGGCGCGCAAGAACCCTGCCGAGATCGCCGGCAGCGCCGAGGCGCATCTGCGCGACGGGGCGGCGATGGTCGAGCTGCTGGCCTGGCTGGACGCGCAGCCGCCCGGTTCGGTGCGCGAGACCGAAGTGGTGACCCGACTCGAGGACTGCCGACGCCGCGACAACGCGTTGCAGGACATCAGCTTCGAGACCATCGCCGGCACCGGGCCGCATGGCGCGATCATGCACTACCGGGTGACCCATGACACCGACGCGGTGCTTCAGGACGGGCATCTGCTGGTGCTGGACAGCGGCGGGCAGTATCTGGACGGGACCACCGACATCACCCGCACCATTGCCATCGGCAGGCCCGGCGCCGAGGAGCGCGCCGCCTTCACCCGCGTGCTGCAGGGGATGATCGCCATGTCGCGGCTGCGCTGGCCCAAGGGGTTGGCCGGGCGCGACATCGAGGCCATCGGCCGGGTGCCGCTGTGGCTGGCGGGGCAGGACTTCAACCACGGGCTGGGCCACGGGGTCGGCGCCTATCTGAGCGTGCACGAGGGGCCGCAGCGGCTGAGCCGGCTCAGCCACGTGCCGCTGGAGCCGGGGATGATCCTGAGCAACGAACCGGGCTATTACCGCGAGGGGGCCTTCGGCATCCGCATCGAGAACCTGCTGGTGGTGCGCGCGGCCCCGCCCCTGCCCGGCGGCGATCCCGAGCGCGAGATGCTGTGCTGGCAGACGCTCAGCTTCGTGCCCATCGACCGGCGGCTGATCGAGACCGGGATGCTGACCGGGGCCGAGCGCGCCTGGCTCGACGCCTATCACGCCGAGGTGGCCGAAAAGATCGGGCCCCGGGTGGGCAAGGCGCAGAATGTGTGGTTGGATGCCGCGACCGCGCCGCTGGCGCCCTGAGACGGGCGCAGGCAGGCCGGACGATCCGACATGACCGCGAGGGGGAGAGACGCAAGATGGCCGATCATATCAGGGTGCGCCGCGCCGAAGGCACCTGGAGCATCCGCTCGGGCGGCGCGATTCTGGGCGAGAGCACCGAAGCGCTGGAGCTGACCGAGGGCGACTATCCGCCGGTGATCTATTTCCCGCGCGGCGATATCGCCATGGCGATGCTCGACCGCTCGGACAAGGTCACCCATTGCCCGCACAAGGGCGATGCCAGCCATTTCCACATCGTCAACCGATCGGCGACGCTGAAGAACGCCGCCTGGTCCTACGAGGACCCGCTGAAGCCGGTGGCGGCGATCAAGGACCACCTGGCCTTCTATCCCTCCGAGGATGTGACGGTGGAGCAGATCTGAGGGTTACGTCGTCAAGACGGGGCCAGGGCGCGGCGAAGGCTTGATCCGGAGACGGAATCGGCGCAGCCTGTCAGGGCCGGCAGAGGGTCCGGCCGGTCGTGGCGGGAGGATGCGCGGGTGACGAAAGCGGTTCTGTGGGGAATGTGTCTCGGCGCCCTGGGGGCGAGTGGCGCCTTGGCCCAGCACGCCGGGCACGGCATCGATCTGCGCCATGGCGCGCGCGAGCTGGGCGTGATGGTCGGCGCGGCCTATGTCTGCACGCCGGACGACAGGAAGCCGGCAGCGCGCGGCGAGAGCGAGACCATGTTCGACATGATCCTCGCCGAGGCCGGGCACGAGGTCGCCTATCTCTTCGCGGTCTCGGTCGGCTATGGCGCCGGGACCGGCGTCGAGGACGGCAATTGTGACGCCATCCTGGACTATGTCTCGGGCGTCAAGACCAGGATGTTCCTGGGAGGAGCGCAATGATGGGTGTCTCGCATCGCCTCGCCGCCGCCCTGGCCCTTGCGATCCTGGCCGCTGCGGCCTCTGCCCAGCAATGGGGGCCGGGCGTCTCGGTGCCGGTGCCGCCGCCCACCGCGCAGCAGCCCGCCGCCTCGGGCCCGCCGCCGCTGCCCGGGATCGGCTATCTCGGCCCGGCCCGGCAGGCGCTGATCGGGGCCGGGATGTCGGTGCCCACCGCCGACCGGGCCTTCTTCGGCGGCGAGCGGACCACCTGCCCCGGACGGGCGCAGGCGAACGATTTCTCGCGCAACAACCCTGGCGTCTGCGACAATTACTGACGGACTCGCGCCGGGAGCCTGACACCGGCGAACGGTCGGCGCGCGACTCAGGAATGCTCCTCGGCCGCGGTCGCCGCAAGTGCGCGGTTATAGGCTTTCAGCGCGTCGACATGGAACAGCGCGCCGCAGAGCTGCGGGGCGCTGCGGTCGCCGCCGGGGCCGACCACAGGGACGAATCCGTCCTCGGTCCGCTCGAAGAGCGGCATCGCCGCCTCCAGCGACGCGGTGCTGGCGACGTAGAGCCCCTCGTCGATCATCTCCTGGCAGCGGGCCGGATCGGCGGCGCGCGGATCGTCCAGCGGCCGCATCACCCCGCCGGCGCGCAGCATGGCCAGCAGGTAGGATTGCGGGCCGGCGGCCAGGTGGATGCCGCGGCGCTCGATCTGGCTGAGAAAGAACGAGCGGTCGACGATGCGGCTGGCCAGCGCGGTCGAGATGCTGACCGAGACCATCACCGCGAGGCCGATCTGCCAGTCGCCGGTCAGCTCGAACACGATCAGCGTGGTCGAGATCGGCGCGCCCAGCACCGCGGCGGCGACCGCGCCCATGCCGGCGAAGGCATAGAGCGAGCGGGTGCCCGACAGCTCGGGCAGCAGGCCGGTCGCGATCAGCCCGAAGGCCAGCCCGGTCATCGCCCCGACCATCAGCGAGGGCGAGAACATGCCGCCGCCCATCCGCCCGCCGAGGGTGATCGCCACGGCGGCGACCTTGACCATCGCGAAGACGATGGCCTCGCGCAGGTTCAGTCCGCCGGCGAGCGCCCAGTAGGTGGTCTCGTAGCCGACGCCGATAATGTGCGGATACCAGATCGCGATGGCACCCAGCAGCGCCCCGGCCACCACCGGGCGCAGCCAGCGCGGCAGCCCGCTGCGCGCCTGCACCGCGTCGCCCAAATCCTCGGCCCAGAAGATCGCCCGCATCAGCACCACCGCCACCAGGCCGCTGACCAGGCCGAGCAGCAGGAAGGCGGGCAGCTCGGCGTAGAATTGCAGCGCCACCGGGTTGGGCAGGCTGAACTCGACCACATCGCCGAAATAGCTGCGGGTGATCACCGTGCCCGCCACCGAGGCGATGACGATGGGCGCGAAGGCATGGACCGCGAAATGGCGCAGCACCACCTCGAGCGCGAAGAGCGCCCCGGCGATGGGGGCGTTGAAGCTGGCCGAGACGGCGGCGGCGACGGCGCAGCCCAGCAGGTCGCGCCCGGTGATGCCGTCGGCATGGATCTTGGCGCTCACCCAGCTCGAGATCACCCCGGCCATGTGCACCACCGGCCCCTCGCGCCCCGACGAGCCGCCGGTGGCGAGGGTGATCAGCGAGGCGGCGATCGATGCGGCGCCGGCGCGCAGCTCGACCCGGCCGTTGTTCATTGCCGCGCCCTCGATCACGTCGGCGACCGCGCGGGCGCGCCCGTCGGGGGTGAAGCGGTGCAGGATCAGCCCCACCGCCAGGCCGCCGACGATCGGTACCGCCAGCAGCCAGTACCAGGGCAGCGATTGCGCGTGACTGTGCAGGCGCTGCACGTCGTCGGTGCCGTAAAGGGTGGATTGCAACAGGTCGATGCCGAGGCGGAAGAGCAGCGCCGCGAGGCCGGCGGCGATCCCGATCAGCAGGGCGATGAACCAGAACTGGATCTTGCCCGGGCCGCGATGGCGGAGCACCTGCCAGCCGGCCTTGAAGGCGGTGACCCCTTCGGCGAACTGCCGGGACAGGAGCGAACGGTCTGGATCGGCCATGGGCGCCTCGGTTGCGGTCCCGTCCTCTCTAGGACAGGGACGCCCGGGGCGAAAGGACGATTGCGGGAGGCCGGCGCCCGGCGCGGCGCCCCGGCGCGCGGGTCGCGGTCAGTGCATCACCAGCGCCATGCCGCCCAGCACCAGCCCGGCGCCGGCCAGCTGCGGCGGGCTGAGCGTGTCGCCGATCATCGCCGCGAAGACCAGCACCAGCAGCGTCTCGATGGCGATGATCGCGAGATAGATCACCGCCAGGTTGGCGCTGCGCAGCAGGGTGATCTCGGCCAGCACCGCCACCAGCAGCCCACCGACCACCAGCGCCAGCGCGACGCTGGTCCAACCGTCGCCGGTGCTGAGCTTCATTCCCGCCGTGGCCACCGCGTAACCGATGCCGGTCAGCACCAGCAGCGGCACGGCCAGTCCATAAGACAATTCGGTACCCATGTACCCCTCCAAATGACTTGTTCAAAATTGCCGCCCAAGCGGCGCACCTTCCAATCTCGGGACCGAAAACCGGTCCCCTGATCCGCGTCGCCCCCGCGGTCGTGGCACCTGTCGGTCCGGCCGTGGCCGGGGTGCAGGGGCCCCGCGGCGCGGTCAGTGTCGCAGCTCGGGATCGTTCAATCTGTGAACCTTATCACAGTCGCGGCCCGGTTTCCGCATCATTTGCCAATGGCGGGGGTCGGGTATTCCTGACCCGTGCGAGCGCCCGTTCAGCCGGCCAGCAGGGCGCGGGCGGCGCCGCGGGCCTCGTCGGTGATGGTGTCGCCGGCCAGCATCCGGGCGATCTCGTCGGTGCGCTCGGGCGCGCTCAGCGGCAGCACGGTCGAGCGGGTCTCGCCGTTCTCGACCTGTTTCTGCACCCGCCAGTGATGGCTGCCGCGCGCCGCCACCTGCGGCGAATGGGTGACCACGAGAACCTGGCCGCCGCGCGCCAGGTCCGCCAGGCGCCGGCCTACCGCGTCGGCAGTGGCGCCGCCGATACCGCGGTCGATCTCGTCGAAGATCAGCGTGCGCCCGCTGTCGGTGCCGGTCAGGCAGACCTTGAGCGCCAGCAGGAAGCGGCTGAGCTCGCCGCCCGAGGCGATCCGGGTGAGCGGGCCGGCCGGGGCGCCGGGATTGGTGGCGACGGTGAAACTCACCCGATCACGGCCATCTGGGCCGGGCTCGGCGGCATCGATCCCGGTGCGGAACACCGCGCGCTCCATCTTCAGCGGCGCCAGCTCCGCCATCACCGCCGCGTCGAGCCGCCCCGCCGCCTCGGCGCGGCCGGCGCTCAGGGCGGCGGCGGCGGCGTCATAGGCGGCCTCGGCTTCGGCCACGCGGGCGCGCAGCGCCGCGAGATCGGCGTCGCCCGCATCGAGCGCAGCCAGTTGCGGGCGCAGCCGGGCCGCGATCTCGGGCAGCGCATCGGGCGCGACGCGGTGCTTGCGGGCCAGCGCGCGCAGGGCAAAGAGGCGTTCCTCGACCCGTTCCAGCTCGGCCGGGTCGACATCGAGACCCTCGAGGCTGCGGGCGACGCCGTCCTCGGCTTCGCCCAGTTCGATCAGCGCCCGGTTCAGCGCCGCCAGCGGCGCCTCCAGCATCCCCTCGGCCTCGCCCGCCACCCCGTCGAGCCAGCGCAGCGCGTCGGCCAGGGCGCCCTCGGCGCCCTCCGGCCCCAGCAGCTGATGGGCGCGGGCCACGTCCTCGCGGATCTTCTCGGCGCGCTGCATCGCGCGGCGCCGCGCATCCAGCGCCGCGTCCTCGCCCGGCTCGGGGGACAGCGCGTCGAGCTCGGCCATCTCGGCGCGCAGCCGGTCCTCTTCGGCGCGGGCCGCCGCGAGCGCCGCGTCGGTCTCGGCGAGCGCGGTGCGGGCGTCGGTCAGTTCCGCCCAGGCGGCGCGGGTGGCGGCGCGCGCCCCGCCCATCCCGGCGAAGGTGTCGAGCAGCGCCCGGTGGCCGCGCGGGTTCAGAAGGCCGCCATCGTCCTGCTGGCCATGCAGCTCGACCAGCACCTCGCCGAGCGCGCGCAGCGCCTCGGCTCCGCAGCGGCGGTCGTTGACCCAGGCGGTGCTGCGCCCCTCGGCCGTGCGCACCCGGCGCAGCAGCAGCTCGTCGCCCGCGTCGGGCAGCCCGGCCTCGGCCAGCACCGCGCGGGCGGGGTGGTCCGCCGGCAGGTCGAACCCGGCGGTGACTTCGCCCTGCCCTGCGCCTGCGCGCACCAGATCGCCGGGCACCCGCCAGCCCAGCACGAAGCCGAGCGCGTCGAGCAGGATCGACTTGCCGGCGCCGGTCTCGCCGGTGAGCACGTTCAGCCCCGGCTGGAAGCTCAGCTCCAGCCGGTCGATGATCAGGATGTCGCGGATGTCGAGCGTGCGCAGCATCTGGGTCAGACCCCGGCCGCGCCGACCCCGCGCCGCGCGCGGCGCGTTAGTACCATTGGCCCTTGATCGACTGGCGATAGATCTGGCTGAGCCAGTTGTCGCCGCGATCCTTCATCTGCAACCCGCGGCTGGTGAGCAGTTGATAGCCGGTCTCGTACCATTCGCTGCCGCGGTAGTTGTAGCCGAGGATGGCGCCGGCGGTCTCGGCCTCGCCGGTCAGACCGAGCGAAAGATAGGCCTCGATCAGCCGGTAGAGCGCCTCGGCGGTGTGCGAGGTGGTCTGGAAATCCTCGACCACCACCCGGAACCGGTTGATCGCGGCGGCATAGTGCTGGCGGCGCAGGTAGTAGCGGCCGATCTCCATCTCCTTGCTGGCCAGATGGTCATAGGCCAGGTCGAACTTGAGCACCGCGGTGGTGGCATAGTCGCTGTCGGGATAGACCTCGATCACCGTGCGCAGCGCCTGCAGCGCCTGGAAGGTCAGGCCCTGGTCGCGGCCGACCTCGTCGATCTGGTCGTAATAGCTGAGCGCCAGCAGGTACTGGGCATAGGCCGCGTCCTCGTCGGCCGGGTAGAAATCGATGTAGCGCTGCGCGGCGGCGCGGCTTTCGGGATAGTCGCGGCCCTGGTGGAAGGAATAGGCCTGCATGATCAGCGCCCGCTTGGCCCAGGCGGAATAGGGATAGAGCCGCTCGATCTCGGAGAAGTAATAGGCCGCGTCGTCGGTGCGGTTGCGCGCCAGCTCGTACTCGCCGCGTTCGAAGATCTGCTCGGGGGTGTAGCCTTCGAGCGATTCGTCGCGGTTGGCCCGGTTGGTGCCGCTGCATGCCGACAGAACGGCCGTCAGCAGCACTGCAACGATCACCCTGGCCACCACCCTGCCGACTCGCATGCTTGCCTGTCCTCATCGCCTCTGAGCGTGGTTTCGCCCGCCCGCGCCTCCGGGTCTAGCACAATAATTTCCGGTGCAAAACGCCTTAACGACACCGGCCCGGACCGGACGCTGGGGCAGGAATCGCGGGTCGGAACAGGGGGCCGGGGCGGTCCGGGGACGGCCTGCATGGGAGTGGGTCCGCGGCGCGGTCAGGCGACCTGCGGGATCTCGGACCAGACGAGGCCGGCGCCCGGCAGGCGGGCGGCGGCCTCGGCATCGCAGACCACCATGCGCACCGCGCCGGGGGTCTCGAACAGCGCCCGCAGCAGGGTGTTGGTCAGCGCGTGGCCGGCCTTCTCGCCGACATAGCGGCCCAGGATCGGCCCCCCGGCCAGCGCCAGGTCGCCCACCGCGTCCAGCATCTTGTGGCGCACCGCCTCGTCGTCATGGCGGAACCCGCCGGGAGTGAGCACCCGGTCGCCGTCCACCACCACGGCATTCTCGAGCGTGCCGCCGAGGGCCAGCCCGTGCGCGTGCATCGCCTCGACATCGGCGCGGCGGCAGAAGGTGCGGCTGTCGCAGAGCTCGCGCGCGAAACTGCCGTTGCGCAGGTCGAGCCGCTTGCGCTGGTGGCCGATGGCCGCGTCCTCGAAGTCGATCTCGAACTCGATCTCGAAGCGGTCCGAGGGCAGCAGCGTGGCGCGGGCACCGTCCTTCTCGACGCTGACCTGCTTGAGCACCTCGACCGCGATCACCGGTGCGTTCAGGCGCCGCACGCCGCGGGCCATGATGCCGCGCACGAAGGGCGCCGCCGAGCCGTCGAGGATCGGAACCTCGGGGCCGTCGATCTCGATCAGCGCGTTGTGCACGCCGCAGCCGGCCAGGGCGGCCATCACGTGCTCGACGGTCGAGACCGACACCCCGGCCTCGTTGACCAGCCGCGTGCAGAGCGGCGTGCGCTCGACGTAGTTCCACTGGGCGGGGATCATCGCGTTGCCCAGCTCGATATCGGTACGGCGGAACCAGATGCCGTGACCGGCGGCGGCCGGTCGCAGGACCATGCGCACCGGTGCCCCGCCATGCAGGCCGACACCGTCGAACGTGACGGAGGTCTTGAGCGTGTTTTGCATCGGGTGCCTCATCGGTCGCGCCGTCCTCACAAGGCGTGGGTCGGCTTCACACAGGAGTTAGTGGGCCGGGGCGATTGGCTCAACTCAATCTTTGCAACGGTCTGTAACATCCCCGAATCGTTCCGGCGAAACCCCGCCGGTAGCGCCATCAGCCATTGATTTCTAACGCAAAACGGCCGCCCGAGGGCGGCCGTTCCGAGTTCAGATGTGAGTGGTTCAGTTCGCCTGGCGGCGCAGGAAGGCGGGAATTTCGATGCGATCCTGTTCGGCTTCGTGCTCGTCATGGGCATAGGACGTGGCGTCACGGCGCTGCAGCGGGGGCTGCTGGCGCATGGCCGGGGCGGCGGCGCGCTCGCCCGGCACGTCGGCGGCATGGCCGGTCATGCGGTTGATCAGCGAGTTGATCCCGAAGCGCGAGCGCTCGGCGCCGTGATGCGCCGGATGCTCGGCCACCGCGGCCGGGCGCGCGGCGGTGCCGGCGTCGGACCGGGCGACCGCCGCCTGCAGGCGCCGCAGCGCCTCGGGCGTGGGCGTGCCGGGGGCCG
>JAGRMU010000240.1:325-4802 GCA_020441165.1 Sedimentitalea sp. | reverse complement strand
CCATGTTGGTCATGATATGCTCGTGGGCGTGACGCATGGCATAGATCATCGCGTTGCTGGGCTTGGCATCGCCGATCCACCAGGTGCGGCTGATGTCGATGCAGATGCCGTAGCTACCGATCAGGTCGGTGTCGAAGGCGACGATCTCGTTGTTCTGCACGATGCGCGGGCCGCATTCCTGGAACCAGGGGTTGGTGCGCGGTCCCGAGGAAAGCAGCCGTGTCTCGATCCACTCGCCGCCGCGCCGGATGTTCTCGGCATGCAGGACCGCCCAGATGTCGTCCTCGCTGGTCGCCCCCAGCGGCACGTTCGCGCGCGCGAAGTCCTCCATCTTGCGCACCGCCGTCTCGCAGGCGTGGTGGGCGCAGCGCATCGCCAGGATCTCGTCGGGGCCCTTGACCGCGCGGGTCTTCTCGGTGACCTCCTCGCCGTTCATGATCTCGAACCCCTGCGCCTCGAGCGCGCGCAGCCCGTGCAGCATGATCTTGTCCACCGCCAGCCGGGCCTCGCCGGGGGCGTGTTCGGCCATCAACGCGCGCACCTCGTTGGCGAACGTGTCGGCGGCCGCGTCGATCCGGTCGCCGCGGTCGAAATAGAAGAGGTCGGCGCCGCTGCGCTGCTCGCGCACCAGCGGGTTGAACGTCGACAGGAATGGCGAGTTCTTGTAGTCCCAGGTCACCATGTAGCCGTCGGCGCAGAGCAGCACGGCGCGGAACGGGTTGTGGGTGTTCCAGAGCTGCATGTTGGTGCTGTCGGTGGCATAGCGGATGTTGAGCGGGTCGAACATCAGCAAGCCGCCATAACCGCGCGCGACGATGGCCTGGGTCAGGCGCCGCCAGCGGTGTTCGCGCATCGCCGGCAGGTCGGGCAGGGTCAGGCCGGCGGCTGCCCATTCGTCGAAGGCCAGGCGCGTGGGTCCGATCTCGATCCGGTCCTGATCGTTGGGGGTGCCATCGCCCAGCAGGGCGCCGCGGCTGGGATCGATCTTGCGGGTGTCGCGGTAATGGGTGTTCATGGGGCCTCCTGCGGTTGCCGCATTCTGGGCAGCGCCCAAAGGGCGGTCCGTCCAGATCGCGACGACGCCGCATGTCGCTTTTTGTCTCTCCGCGCGACGCGAAGAAGGAACCGATCATGGCCGATATCCTGCAACGGCGGCTTCCCTACGACCCGATGGCGCCCCGGCCGCTGCCGGGGATCCAGCCGCTGGCCCTGGAAGACTGGCTGATCGCGGACGAGGCCTTTGCCGGGCAGATGGCCGAACGCGCGCGGCTGCTGGCCGAGCGGCGCGAGGCGGTTCTGGCGCTGGCGGAGGGCGCGCGCGGCGCGGCGCTGGAGCTGCTCGACCTGGTGCTGTCGCTGGCCTATCCCGGCGCGGGGGAGATGGCGCTGCGTCCCGACGGGATCGCGGTGCCGATCGATCGCGCCGATCCCCTGGCGACGCTGGGACACCTGGTGCAGGAGGATCTCTGCCTGTTGCAGACACCCGAAGGCGCCGCGGAACATATCCTGACCGGCGCCGTCCTGTGCTTTCCGGCCAGCTGGAAACTGGCCGAGAAGATCGGCCGTCCGCTTCTGGCGATCCACGATCCGGTCGCCAGCTATGACGCCGGCATCGCCGCGCGCGTGCAGCGCCTGTTCGACGGGGTGCAGCCGGGCCGCCCGCTCTGGCGGTTCAACGCGCTCTGGTATGAGGAGGCCGCCCTGCACCAGCCGCGCAGCCGACACCAGCGGCGGCCGCAGCGCCGGGCCGGCGAGGCCCCGTTCCTGCGCAGCGAGCGCCAGTGCATCCTGCGCCTGCCGCAGAGCGGGGCGGTGGTGTTCTCGATCCACACCTACGTGCTGGCGCGGGCCGACGTCGCCTCGGGGCCGGGTTGACCGGGCCGGGTCAGGCGTCGATCTTCGCCGCCATCAGCGCGATGGCCTGCTGGTAGACGGTGGCGGCGTTCCACTGCTGGATCACGGCGAAGTTCGGCTCGCCTTCCTGGTAGCCGAGGCCGGGGCGCCAACCCTTTTGGCGCAGGAAATTGGCGGTCGAGGCCATGGCATCGGTCAGGTTGTAGAAATCCACCCGCCCGTCGCCGGTGGCGTCGACCCCGTAGGTCAGGGCGTTGCCCGGCAGGAACTGGGTGTGGCCCAGCTCGCCATGCTTGGCGCCCAGCGTGCCGCCGGTGATCGAGCCGCGATCCACCAGCTTCAGCGCGCCGATGGCGTGCGGCTGGAAGAAGTCCGAGCGCCGGCAGTCATAGGCCAGGGTCACGATGGCCGAGACCACCGGGCTGTCGCCCATGAAGCCGCCGAAACCGGTCTCCATGCCGTGGATCGCCAGCAACACCCCGGCGGGCACGCCATATTGCCGCTCGAGCGCGGCGTAGAAGTCGGGATTGGCCGCCTTGCGCTTGCGCCCCTGGGCGACGATGGTGTCCGAGCCGCGCACCTGCATGAACTTGGCGAGCGAATACTTGAAGGATTTCTGGTTGCGGTCGGCCGAGATGGTGCGGCTGGCATATTGCGCCTGCGCCAGCGCCTGCAGCCCGGCCGGGCCGACCCCGGCCTGCCGCGCCTGATCGGCGAAGGCGGTCTTCCACGCCTCGAACCCGGCGCCGGAATTGCCGCAGGGCGCGGCAGAGAGCGCGCCGGGCAGGGCAAGAAGCGCGATGAGCGCCAGGTTCAGTCGTGTCATGTCATACTCCGGCCAGGACGATTTATGTCGCTGCAATGCTAGCTGCCTGCCCGGGAATTGCCAGAACAAACGCGCGGGCGCATCGCGCGCGATCGGCCCGCCTCGGGAGGGAAAGCAGAAACGCGCCCTCCCGAACGCAATCCGGCGCCTGGGGAGGCGCCGGAAGGATGTAAGTAAGGTGACGGGTCCGTCCGCCGCCCCTTCACCGTAGCGACGGACGGCGATGCGCCGTCAGGCTGCGCGCCGGCGCCGCCGCCGTGCGGCAAATCCCAGCGCGCCAAACCCGGCCAGCAGCAGAGGTGCTGCGGCGGGCAGCGGAACGGGGGTAGTTTCGACCCGCAGGGTGAAGGAGGTGCCGACGAAGTTCGACCCCAGGGCGATGGCGTAGTTCAGGTTCAGGTTGGCCAGATCCTCGATGATGTCCTGACCCAGAGCGATCCCCTTGAAGAACTCTGAAATTCCGTCTGTGTCGCCATAGGCAAAGGTCTTCCAGTCATCAGGGTCCAGGGCAAAGACGTCTTTCACGGAGAGCACACCGATTTCACCATCGAGGGTATCATCGATGCCGCGGCGCGCTTCCCATTCGGTTCCGTTGTCCCATGCCATGACCAGCGGATCGGCGCTACCATCTCCATCATAGTCCCAAAGCAGCCCGTCCGGGGTCGAGCTGCGGTCCAGCCAGTTGCCGAAGATGTCGCCATAGGCGCCGTAGAAACCATCGCTCGCGAGCGTGTCTTCGCCGTAGGTGAGGTTGAACCCGGAGCGGGCGGTCGCGTCGAAGAAGCCACCGAGCGTGAAGTCCGGGTTCGGGTTGGGCTGTTCTACGCTGCCGAACAGACCGAACGGATACTGTGAGAACGCGGCCTCGTCATTCGGTCCCAGTTTGACGGTGGAGGAAAACGACAACCCGTCGCCCGACGTCGACGCCGTGAAGGCCGACCCGACACCGGTGCCAAGCTGAACGCTGAAGCTTTCGAGTTTCTGGCCGGTCAGGTTCACCATGCGATGAAAGACCTGATAGAGGGAATCGGTGTCGTCTGCTGTGACATCAAAGACCAGATCCACCGGTCCGGTATCGGTCAGGTGTTCCTTGAACCGCTTTCCGCTCTGGAAGCCGCTGTTGCATTCGGCATCGCTGGAGGCGAGGATACAGCCATCGAAGGTTCCCTGACCGGTCGTGTAGCCGGTATTGGTTACTTCAAGACCGGGGTTAAAGGCTTCGGGGGCGGCGTAGTAGATCTTGCCGTTGGTGACTTTATCGGGATCGGTCGCGTCGCGATCATAGACCACGCTTACGCCGGATGTGTCCGGCGCCACCACAGCGTCGCCAACCGCCACGTTGGCGGTGTTCCAGCCGGTGATCGTCCCGGCTTGACCCGCCATCGGAAGCGCCGTGGCCAAGGCCAGCCCCGCCACCGATATTTTCATGTGTTGTCTCATATTTTCACTCCTGACCTGACACCAAAATTCGCCCGGAAACAAAGGCAACCGCCCCTTGTTACCGACGCAAGGCAGACCTTTTTCCGGCCCACACCTGCGGTTTCTGGCATGTATCTACGGCAGCTTCAAACAAATATTCTAAAATCAGCATGGATTCGACGTCCTGCGATGAAATGCCCTGCCCATGGGTGGGTTTGTTCTCGATCCGGAAACGAAAAAGGCGCCTCGCGGGGAGGCGCCTTCGGGGTCGTCGCGTGTCGGAATCTGCCGCGCGGGGGCCGCTCAGCAGCTGTAATACATGCCGAATTCGACCGGGTGGGGCGTGTGCTCGTACTTGTGCACCTCGTCCATCTTCAG
>JAGRMU010000240.1:0-202 GCA_020441165.1 Sedimentitalea sp. | reverse complement strand
TCGGCGGGCAGATCGTAGAGGTTCTTGTCCATCGCCTCGCCCGGGTCGATCTTGTTGCGGATGCCGTCGAGACCGGCCATCAGCAGCGCCGCGAAGGCGAGGTAGGGGTTGGCCGAAGGATCGGGGAACCGGGCCTCGACGCGCTTGGCCTTCGGGCTCTCGGTCCACGGGATCCGGACGCAGCCCGAGCGGTTGCGGGCCG
>JAGRMU010000239.1:5440-6451 GCA_020441165.1 Sedimentitalea sp. | reverse complement strand
AGTCCAGCACCTGGCCCTCGCGGGTCGGCTGCACGTCGTAGCTGACGCGCTTGACCGGCGAATAGATGGCGTCGATCGGGATCAGACCGATGGGCGCATCCTCGGGCTTGTTCTTCTCGGCCGAGACATAGCCCTTGCCGGTGTTGACCGTCAGCTCCATGTAGAGCTCGGCGCCATCGTCCAGATGGCAGATCACGTGATCGCGGTTCAGCACCTCGATGCCGTTGCTCTCGGAGATGTCGGCGGCGGTGACCACCGCCGGGCCCTTGGCGTTGATGGTCAGGCGCTTGGGCCCCTCGACCTCCATCTTCAGGCTGACGCCCTTGAGGTTCAGCACGATGTCGGTGACGTCCTCGCGCACCCCGGCGACCGAGGAGAACTCGTGCAGCACGTTGTCGATCTGAACCGAGGTGATGGCGGCGCCCTGCAGGCTGCTCATCAGGATCCGGCGCAGGGCATTGCCCAGGGTCAGGCCGAAGCCGCGCTCGAGCGGTTCGGCCACGACAGTCGCCTGGCGCGCGGGATCATTGCCCGGCTTGACGTCAAGCTGGGTCGGCTTGATCAGCTCTGCCCAATTCTTGTGGATCATGCGGTCCCTCCATTCCTGTCTGCGCCCCATGTCCAGAAAGGTGCAGACGCCCGAGGTTTCAAAATGACGAATCGGCGCCCCGCGCAACGCACGGGGCCCCGGAAAGACATCGCTGGCTCAGACGCGGCGGCGTTTGGGCGGCCGGCAGCCGTTATGGGCCATCGGGGTGACGTCGCGGATCGAGGTGATGTTGAAGCCGACGGCGGCCAGGGCGCGCAGCGCGCTCTCGCGGCCCGAACCGGGCCCCTGCACCTCGACCTCGATGGTCTTGACGCCATGTTCCTGCGCCTTGCGGCCGGCATCCTCGGCGGCCATCTGGGCGGCATAGGGGGTCGACTTGCGGCTGCCCTTGAAGCCCATGGTGCCGGCCGACGACCAGGCGATCGCGTTGCCCTGCACGTCCGAGATCAGGATCTTGGTGT
>JAGRMU010000239.1:2407-5423 GCA_020441165.1 Sedimentitalea sp. | reverse complement strand
CGCCACGCCGGCGGCGATGTTCTTGGACACCTTCTTCTTGGTGCGTGTCTTTTCGCGTGCCATCTCAGCGCCCCCCCTATTTCTTCTTGCCGGCAATGGCCTTCGCGGGGCCTTTGCGGGTGCGTGCGTTGGTGTGCGTGCGCTGGCCGCGCACCGGCAGGTTCCGGCGGTGACGCAGGCCGCGGTAGCAGCCGAGATCCATCAGGCGCTTGATGTTCATCTGGGTGTCGCGGCGCAGATCGCCCTCGACGGTATAGTTGGCGTCGATATGCTCGCGGATCTGGAGCACCTCGCTGTCGCTCAGCTGGTTGACCCGGCGGGACTGGTCGATGCCGACCGCGTCGCAGATCGCGCGCGCCGAGGCGGCGCCGATTCCGGTGATGTAGGTGAGGGCGATGGGAACCCGCTTGGCAGTCGGGATATTAACGCCGGCAATACGTGCCACGTGTCACTTTCCTTTTCGTTGCGGGTCCGTAACGCCAGACCCTTTTTTCACAACGCCCGGCCTTGGCAGTGTCGCCAGAGGGCCCAGCATGTCGAGGTGGTCATGCGGCGGGGCCGAATCCCACGCGCGCGAATGATTCCCTTGCGGGATGGGGGTGGTTATGGCGGTTTGCCGGTGGCGTCAAGCCCTATGGCTTGCTTCATCCGTCCGAGGGCAGATTCGACAGTGGGTGCAAATTGATCGCCTCTGCCAATCCCCCGAGAAGCCGGGAATATGTCCTGCCGCCCGGTTCGTCACCCGCGCTATCGGCCAAGTCATTCAGTCGACCATAAAGATCGGACCAGTGAATGGCTTCGACCCTGATGGCTTTCAATAAACCTTTCGTGGCTTGATGGTCCCGAAGTAGTTCATCACGAGCTGCATTGTTGTTCACCTGTTCCGCGACCTCTGCAACGCCGAGACTTTGGATTTGCTCAATTGTCGTTCCGAGTTGCTTTTCAACCGAGGCGCGCGGCTGAGGAGCGGACATCACATAGGTAAGCCCGAGGTTATTCCGACTCCCGTATACGGCTTGATATCGAAGCGCGAGCGCGAGGTATTTTCCGAACTGGTCGAGGCTCGTCTTGGCGTTGAACTTGAGCTCGACCATCAACAAAGCGTCATCGCCCGCAAGGAAAAGATCCGGTTGCGTAATGTTTTGATGCACTCCCCAATCGAGGAAGCAATTCAGCTCTCGGCCCGGGTCTTCAAATGAAAGACCTTCGGGGAAGTTGCAAAGTGGACGAAACAGCTCTGCCGCGTCCCGGGGATCCAGCACCGCCAAGACAAGATCAAGCAGGTGATTGAAAGTTTCTTCCTGACTTTGAACGTAGGGCCAGAAATCTGCCACCTTCCGTTTGCGATAGTACAGTGGCCCGTTGTTGCTTGTCAGTTCGGCGGGAACCGAAATCCGGTCCCCCACTCTCTGCCATAACCTTCTTGGGATTGATTTCAGTCCAAGGTATTGCGGAGACCAATATAGATTGTCGAGCGCATGCCAGTAGCTTCTGGTCCAACCCAGGGGACGCTTCTTCTCCGGGCTAGTCATCCAGCGCCCGGGCGATCCCGGCCTGCACCGCGTCGACCTCGCCCATGCCGTCGACGCGCGCCAGCAGGCCCTTGGCGTGGTAATAGCCGATCAGCGGCGAGGTCTTCTTGTAGTATTCCAGCAGCCGCGTGCGCAGCGCCTCCTCGGTGTCGTCGGCCCGGCGCTGGAAGTCCGAGGCACCGCATTCGCTGCACTTGCCATCCTCGGGGATCGGCCGGGTCAGGTCGTTGTAGACCGCGCCGCAAGTGCCGCAGGTGGCGCGGGCGGCGATGCGCTGCACCAGCGCCTCGTCGTCGACCTCGAGGACGATCACGGCATCGAGGCCCTGCCCCTCGGCCGCGAGCAGGTCGCCGAGCGCGTCGGCCTGCGAGAGGGTACGCGGGAAGCCATCGAAGATGAAACCACCCCGAGCGCCTTCTTCCAGCTTCTCGCGGATCAGGCCGATCACGATCTCGTCGGTCACCAGCTCGCCGCGCGCCATCACCTCGGCGACGCGCCGGCCCATCGAGGTGCCGCTGTCCTTGGCCTCGCGCAGCATGTCGCCGGTCGACAGCTGCACCATGCCGCGCGTCTCCACCAGGTGCCGCGCCTGGGTGCCCTTGCCGGCCCCCGGCGGCCCGAGCAGGACGATGTTCATCGGCGGGTCGGCGTGCGCTTGGGCCGCTTCTTCGACTTGCCGCGCAGCTGCGATTTCTCGATCAGCCCTTCGTACTGGTGGGCCAGAAGGTGGCTCTGGGCCTGCTGGATCGTGTCCATGGTCACCGAGACCACGATCAGCACCGAGGTGCCGCCGAAATAGAACGGGATCGCATACTGGCCGCGCAGGATCTCGGGCAGCACGCAGACCGCCGCCAGATAGGCCGAGCCCAGCACCAGTACCCGGTTGACCACGTATTCGAGATACTCGGAGGTCTTCTTGCCGGGGCGGATGCCGGGAATGAAGCCGTTCTGGTTCTTCAGGTTGTCGGCCACGTCGTCGGGCTTGAACGACACGTTGAACGTGTAGAAATAGGCGAAGAACACGATCATCGACACGAAGAACAGCAGGTAGAGCGGCTGGCCGGGGCCGAAATTGGCCAGGAGCCAGGACATCACCGGCCCGGTGGCCGCGCCCTGGCTGAAGGTCGAGATGGTGACCGGCAGCAACAGCAGCGACGAGGCGAAGATCGCCGGGATCACGCCGGCCGGGTTGACCTTGACCGGCAGGTGCGACGAGCCGCCGTCATAGACCTTCATGCCGACCTGACGGCGCGGATACTGGATGTGGATCTTGCGCAGGGCGCGCTCCATGAACACCACGAAGGTGATGGTGGCGATGACCATCACGACGACGCCGACGATCACCGCAGGGCTGATCGCGCCCGAACGGCCCGAGGCGAAGAACTGCGCCAGCGCGGCGGGGACCTCGGCGATGATGCCGACGAAGATGATCAGCGAGATGCCGTTGCCGATGCCGCGGGCGGTGATCTGCTCGCCCAGCCACA
>JAGRMU010000239.1:0-2402 GCA_020441165.1 Sedimentitalea sp. | reverse complement strand
GGTGCCGCCGACCAGCGTGATCATGCAGGCGAGGCGGAAATACATCCCCGGATCGGTGGCCAGGTCGCCCGATTCGAGGCTGACCGCCAGCCCGTAGGCCTGGGCGGTGGCCAGCAGGACCGTGCCGTAGCGGGTATACTGGTTGATCTTGCGGCGGCCGGATTCGCCCTCCTTCTTGAGCTGTTCCAGCGAGGGCACCATGGCGGTGAGCAGCTGCACGATGATCGAGGCCGAGATGTAGGGCATGATCCCCAGCGCGAAGATCCCCATCCGCCCCAGCGCGCCGCCGGTGAACATCGAGACCATGCCGCCGATGCCCTGCCCCGCCTGCTCCATGAACTCGCGCAGGGCAGCGCCGTCGATGCCCGGCACCGGGATGAAGGTGCCGATGCGATAGACGATCAGGAGGCCCAGGGTGAAGAGGATGCGGTTGCGCAGGTCGGTGGCCTTGCCAAGCGCCGACCAGCTGGTGTTCGCCGCCATCTGCTCTGCTGCTGATACCATGAACGAGGTCTCTTTCATGCAAGCGCCGCCCGGGGGCCGTTTTCCGGCCGGGCGGCGTCATGGGAAAACTGGGGTCTATGTAAGCGGCGCGGGCGCCGCCCACAAGCCGTTAGTCCGCCTGGGCCGCCGGGGCCAGGGTCAGCGCGCCGCCCGCCTTCTCGACCGCGGCGACGGCCGATTTCGATGCGCCGGTGACCTGCAGGTCGACCTTGGCCGAGAACTCGCCCTTGGCCAGCACCCGCACGCCGTCGAGCTTGCGCCGCACCAGGCCGCTGGCGACCAGCGCGTCCTCGGTGATCGCGGATTTGGCGTCGAGCTTGCCGGCGTCGATGAATTTCTGGATCAGGCCCAGGTTGACCACCGCGAAGGCCTTGCGGTTCGGCTTGGTGAAGCCGCGCTTGGGCAGGCGCTGGTAGAGCGGCATCTGGCCACCCTCATAGCCGTTGATGGCCACGCCCGAGCGGGATTTCTGGCCCTTGACGCCGCGCCCGGCGGTCTTGCCCATGCCCGAGCCCGGGCCGCGCCCGACGCGCTTGCGTTTCTTGGCAGCGCCGTCATTGTCGCGCAGTTCATGCAGTTTCATGTCGCTTCTCCTCTGCCGGATGCGGCCCCCAGCGACGGGAGCGGCCGAACGCGGCTTGTGTCATGTGAGTCGGAACCCCTTGGGTCCACCGGGGGCGTATAAAGGGGATGGGGGGCAGGATCAAGAGCGGCCGTGGCCTGCCCGGATCACCTGCGGATCGGCCCGCGCCGGAGGCACCAGCCCGGCCCGCGAAGGCACCGGGCGCGCAACGGCGTCGCCATCGGCACCGAAGGGCGGGGCCGCGCCCCGCCCCGGTCGCCGCGATGCGGTCAGGAGCCCTGCGGCCAGACGAAATCCGGGCGCAGCGCCTCGTAGACGGGGCGGCCGTCGCTGGGCTTGGGCACGCCCGTCGCCGGATCGTAGAAGGCGTGATAACCGGCCGCTGGGAAGGACGGGTCATAGCCCATCAGATTCGGCACGATGACGCGGATGCGGTTCTGCTTGTCGTCGAGCATGATCGGCGTGCCGCATTCCGCGCAGGTGCACAGCTCGAGCGGGCCGTCCGGGTTCTTGGCGTTGAACGGCTGCTTCTTGAGCTTGCCGGGCTTGTCGACCTCCAGATCGTCATGCTTGAAGAACACCACGTGGGTGGTGGGCTGGCCGGTCACGCTCTTGCAGACCGAGCAGTGGCAGGTGTGGTTGTCGATGGGGTCATGGTCGGCATGGGTGTGAACATGCTCGCAGCCGCCGGAATACTTGTGTGCCATATAAAATCCTCCCGTTCGCCGGGGCCCGCATCAGGCCGCCCCGCAGGGAGGGATTGAACCGGAAACGGCGGGCCCGGTCGAGATACACTTTAGCATGTGTCGGGGGCGCTTCGGGCAAGGAAACGCAAAACGCCCCCGGTCTTCCGGGGGCGTTCGCTGTCTGGTCCGGTCGGGCCGCGGCCCGGCTGCGGTCAGCCGCGCTCTTCGACGATCTCGACGAGATGCGGGATCGAGGCGACCATGCCGCGGATCGAGGGCGTGTCCTCGAGCTCGCGGGTCTTGTGCATCTTGTTCAGGCCCAGGCCGACCAGCGTGGCACGCTGCTTGGCGGGGCGGCGGATCGGCGAGCCGATCTGCTTGACGACGATGGTTTTTGCCATGTTCGGTGCTCCTTACGCCTCTGCGGTCTCGGTGGCCGGCGCATCGTCCCGACGGGGCAGGATGTCGGCGACCTTCTTGCCGCGGCGCTGCGCGACCGAGCGGGGGCTCGATTCCTTCTTCAGCCCGTCGACGGTGGCGCGGATCATGTTGTAGGGGTTCGACGAGCCGATCGACTTGGACACCACGTCCTTGATGCCGAGCATCTCGAACACGGCGCGCATCGGGCC
>JAGRMU010000031.1:24240-25024 GCA_020441165.1 Sedimentitalea sp. | reverse complement strand
GATCATCCTGGCGCCGGTCGAGACCACCGATGCGCCGGCGCTGCCCGAACCTGCGCCTCCGACCGCAGCACCGGAGGCCGAACCCGTCGAAATCGCATCGGGCGCCCCGGAACCTGCAGGAGAGTCGCGCCCCACCGAGGACCTCGCCGAGGCGTCCGAGGTGGCCGCTGCGATCCCCGCCGATGCGGCGATCTCGGCTGCGCAGGAGGACACATCCGCTGCCTCGCCGGCCGAGCCAGCGCCGCCCCCGGACCTCGCGGTGGCAATCGCCGAGGCGCCCGAACCGGCGGCCGCGCCCTTCGCGGTGCTGCGCGCCGGGCCCGAAGGCGTGGATCTGCTGCAACCGGCGGCGCGCGACGCCCCGTCCGCGCCGGACCAGGTTGCGCTCGACACGATCAGCTATTCCGACGCGGGCGCGGTTCTGCTCGGCGGTCGTGCCCGGGCAGACGCCCTGGTGCGGGTCTATCTCGACAGCCGCAAGGTCGCCGACCTGACGGCGAATCCCGACGGCCGCTGGACCGGCACGCTCGAGGATATCGCGCCCGGCGTCTATACGCTGCGCCTCGACGAGCTGGGCAAGGACGGCGCCGTGCTGAGCCGCATCGAGACCCCGTTCCAGCGGGAGGCGCCCGGCGCGCTGGCGGCCACCCGCGCCGGTACGATCACCGACACGCCGCTGATCCGGGCGGTGACGGTGCAGGCCGGCGACACGCTCTGGGCGATCTCGCGCGAGCGCTACGGCGACGGCATTCTCTATGTCCGCGTGTTCGAGGCCAACCGCGAC
>JAGRMU010000031.1:0-24147 GCA_020441165.1 Sedimentitalea sp. | reverse complement strand
GCCTGATCCGAAGGAGGCCGATGCACGCCATGTCAGATGCCGACATCATCGAGGAGGAACGCCGCTCGGCCCGGCGCACCCTGACCAAGGTGGCGCCGTACCTCTGGCCCGACGATCAACCCTGGGTCAAGCGCCGGGTGGTCTGGGCTCTGGTGCTTCTGGTGCTGGCCAAGCTGATCGCGGTGGGCACGCCGTTTCTCTACAAGGAGGCGGTCGATGCCCTGGCCAAGGACGCGGTGCCGGCCATCGCCCTGGGCGCCGTGGGGCTGACCGTCGCCTATGGCATGACGCGGCTGATGACCGTGGGTTTCCAGCAGCTGCGCGATGCGGTCTTTGCCCCGGTGGGCCAGCGCGCGCTGCGGCGGCTGGCGCTCGAGACCTTCGCCCATATCCATCGCCTGTCGATGCGTTATCACATCACCCGCAAGACCGGCGGGCTGAGCCGGATCATCGAGCGCGGCGTCAAGGGCGTCGATTTCCTGCTGCGCTTCATGCTGTTCAGCGTCGGACCGCTGATCCTGGAGCTGGCCCTGGTCGGCATCGTCCTGCTGGTCATGTTCGACGTCTGGTACCTGGTGATCGTCGCGGTGACCATCGCGCTCTATGTCTGGTTCACCTTCAAGGTGACCGAGTGGCGGGTGAAGCTGCGCCGCGAGATGAACGAGCAGGATACCGACGCCAACCAGAAGGCGATCGACAGCCTGCTCAACTTCGAGACCGTCAAGTATTTCGGCGCCGAGACCCGCGAGGCGACCCGCTACGACAGCGCCATGCGGCAATACGAGGCGGCGGCGCTGAAGACCGCCTATTCGCTGGCCTTCCTGAATTTCGGCCAGTCGGTGCTGATCACCGGCGGGCTGATCGGGGTGATGGTGCTGGCCGCGCTGGGGGTGCAGGCGGGCACCCTGACCGTGGGCGATTTCGTGATGGTCAATGCCTACATGATCCAGATCACCGTGCCGCTGAACTTTCTCGGCACGGTCTATCGCGAGATCCGCCAGAGCCTGGTGGACATGGGCGAGATGTTCGACCTGCTGGACCAGCCCGCCGAGGTCACCGACAAGCCGGGCGCGATGCCGCTGCAGGTCGATGGCGGACGCATCGACCTGGAGGCGGTGCGCTTCGGCTATGATGGCGATCGCGAGATCCTCAAGGGCATTTCGCTGACCGTGCCGGCCGGGCAGACCGTGGCCATCGTCGGCGCCACCGGGTCGGGCAAATCGACCATCGGGCGGCTGCTCTTCCGCTTCTACGACGTGACCGGCGGGGCGCTGAAGATCGACGGTCAGGACGTGCGGGACGTCACGCTGAAGAGCCTGCATGCCGCCATCGGGGTGGTGCCGCAGGACACGGTGCTGTTCAACGACACGATCCGCTACAATATCGGCTATGGCCGCGACGGCGCCAGCCAGGAGCAGATCGAACAGGCGGCGCGCGATGCCCAGATCCACGATTTCATCGCCAGCCTGCCGCAGGGCTATGACACCCAGGTGGGCGAGCGGGGCCTGAAACTGTCGGGCGGCGAGAAGCAGCGCGTCGGCATTGCCCGTACGCTGCTCAAGGATCCGCCCATCCTGCTGCTGGACGAGGCCACCAGCGCGCTCGATTCCGATACCGAGCGCGAGATCCAGGACGCATTGGCCCGCGCCGGCGAGGGGCGCACGGTGATCACCATCGCGCACCGCCTTTCGACCATCGCCGAGGCCGACCGGATCGTGGTCCTGGAGGCGGGCGAGATCGTCGAGCAGGGCACCCATGATCAACTGCTCGCCCGGCAGGGACGCTATGCGCAGCTCTGGAACCGCCAGCAATCGGACCAGGAAGCGGCCTGATTTCGCGGGCCCTGGCGCCTGCGGACGGCGGCAGGCCGTCGCGCAAGAAAAAGCCCCCGCGATCGCGACGATCGCGGGGGCTTGTGTTTCGGAACCCGTGCCGGGGTCAGGATTTCGCGGCGTCGTCCTCGTTGCTGGCGGCGCCGACGGCTTCGGCCACCGGGGCCAAATCATCGTCGTCCGAGGCTGCGCTGCCGATATCGTCGAAGAGCTCGGCGATCTCGAATTCAGCGGCGGCCTCTTCCTCGGCGGCCAGTTCCTGGATCGACTTGCCCGAGGCCTGAAGCTCGGCCTCGTCGGGCGAGCGGGCGACGTTCAGCGTCAGCGTCACCTCGACCTCGGGGTGCAGGACGACCTTGACGCTGTGCAGGCCCAGTTCCTTGATCGGGCGCTCGATGACGACCTGCTTGCGGTCGACGCTGAAGCCGGCCTCGGTGGCCGCTTCGGCCGCGTCGCGGGTGGTGACCGAGCCGTAGAGCGCGCCGCCGTCGGAGGCCTGGCGAATCACCACGAACTGCTTGCCGTCGAGCCGGTTGCCCATGTCCTCGGCTTCCTTGCGGGACTCGAGGTTGCGGGCTTCCAGCTGGGCCTTCTGCTGCTCGAAGGCGGCGATGTTGGATTGCGAGGCGGTCAGCGCCTTGCCCTGGCGCAGCAGGTAGTTTCGGGCATAGCCGGGGCGGACATCGACGACATCGCCCATCTGGCCCAGCTTGGCCACGCGTTCGAGAAGAATGACTTGCATGGGGCTTTCTCCTTACTTCACGGCATAGGGAAGCAGGGCGAGGAAGCGGGCGCGCTTGATCGCGCGCGACAGCTCGCGCTGCTTCTTGGCCGAGACGGCGGTGATCCGGCTGGGGACGATCTTGCCGCGCTCGCTGATGTAGCGCTGCAGCAGGCGGGTGTCCTTGTAGTCGATCGCGGGGGCATCGTCACCGGAGAAGGGGCAGACCTTGCGGCGGCGGAAAAACGGTTTTGTGGCCATGGTTTAGCGTCCTGTTCTGAAGCTTGGGATCAACGGCGTTCGCGGCGGTCGCTGCGCTCGTCGCGCTTCTGCATCTGCACCGACGGCAGTTCTTTGTGCTCGTCCACCTTGATGGTCAGCACCCGCATCACGTCGTCATGCAGCCGCATCAGGCGTTCCATCTCCTGGACCGCCGGCGCCGGTGCGTCCGAACGCAGGAAGGCATAGTGGCCCTTGCGGTTCTTGTTGATCTTGTAGGCCATCGTCTTGACGCCCCAGTATTCGTGATCGACCAGCGTGCCGCCATTGTCGGTCAGCACGGCGCCGAAATGTTCGATGAGGCCTTCGGCTTGCGTGTTGGACAGGTCCTGACGCGCAATCATGACATGCTCGTAGAGTGGCATGCGTACTCCTGTTTTCTATCAAGGCGCATTTCAAAGGTGGGGCCGATGAACCTTCCGCGGCCCCGCCACGAGAGACTGCGCGGTTCGATCTCTTGCGGAAGGTTGGCCCCATATACACGCTTGCGCGCCGCGGGCAACCCCGGGCGCGGGGTCGGCGGCGCGGCTTGTGTGCCCGGCGCCGGCGGTCTACATCTCGGCGCTGTAGACCAGCGAGGGGGCGACATGGCACGATCGTTCGTATTTCCGGGGCAGGGGGCGCAGACCGTCGGCATGGGCAAGGCCCTGGCCGAGACCTATCCCGCCGCGAGGGCGGTGTTCGACGAGGTCGACGAAGCCCTGGGTGAAAGCCTGAGCGCGGTGATCTGGGAGGGCGACATCGAGACCCTGACCCTGACCCAGAACGCGCAGCCGGCGCTGATGGCGACCTCGCTGGCGGCGTTCCGGGCGCTGGAGGCCGAAGGGGTGCGCCTGGGCGATGGCGCCTATGTCGCCGGCCATTCCCTGGGCGAGTACTCCGCGCTGGCCGCCGCCGGCGCGATCAGCCTGTCCGATACCGCGCGCCTGCTGCGTATCCGGGGGCTGGCGATGCAGCGCGCGGTGCCGGTCGGCGTCGGCGCGATGGCGGCGGTGCTGGGGCTCGACCTCGACGCGGTGCGCGCGGTGGCGGCCGAGGCGGCGGCAGGCGAGGTCTGCGAGGCGGCCAATGACAACGATCCGGCGCAGGTGGTGGTCTCGGGCCACAAGGCGGCGGTGGAGCGGGCGGTCGATCTGGCCAAGGCGAAAGGTGCCAAGCGGGCGGTGATGCTGCCGGTCAGCGCGCCCTTTCATTGCGCGCTGATGGCGCCCGCGGCGGAAGAGATGCAGGCGGCGCTGGCGGGGGTCGCGATCTCGGCGCCGGGCGTGCCGCTGATCGCCAATGTCTCGGCGGCGCCGGTCACCGACCCCGAGGAGATCCGCGCGCTGCTGGTCCGGCAGGTTACCGGCGCCGTGCGCTGGCGCGAGAGCGTTCAGGCGATGGCGGCGCAGGGCGTGACCGAGATCTGGGAGATCGGCGCCGGCAAGGCGCTGTCCGGGATGATCCGGCGCATCGACCGCGAGATCGCGACCCTGGCGGTTGGAACCCCCGAAGAGGTCGCCGCCGCGGCCGCGCAACTGAAAGAGGGATGAAGACCATGTTCGATCTGAGCGGCAGGAAGGCCCTTGTCACCGGCGCCTCGGGCGGCATCGGCGGCGAGATCGCCCGGGTTCTGCACGCGGCCGGCGCCAGCGTCGCGCTGTCCGGCACGCGGGTCGAACCGCTGGAGGCCTTGGCCGCGGAGCTCGGCGAGCGCGCCCATGTGCTGCCCTGCAACCTGAGCGATGCCGCCGCCGTGGACGCGCTGCCCAAGCAGGCCATCGCGGCGATGGGCGGGGTGGATATCCTTGTCAACAACGCCGGCATCACCCGGGACAACCTCTTCATGCGCATGTCGGACGAGGAGTGGCAGTCGGTGATCGACGTGAACCTGACCGCCACGTTCCGGCTGTGCCGCGGCGTGTTGCGCGGCATGATGAAGGCGCGCTGGGGACGGATCGTGAATATCGGCTCGGTGGTGGGCGCGACCGGCAATCCGGGGCAGGGCAACTATGCCGCCGCCAAGGCGGGCATGATCGGCATGTCGAAGTCATTGGCGTATGAGGTGGCCAGCCGCGGGATCACCGTGAACACCGTCGCGCCCGGGTTCATCACCACGGCGATGACCGACAAACTGACCGACGATCAGAAGGCGGCGATCCTCGGCCAGGTTCCGGCGGGACGCATGGGCGAGCCCGGCGAGATCGCCGCGGCGGTCCTCTACCTGGCCAGCCCGGAGGCCGGCTATGTCACCGGCGCGACGCTGCACGTGAACGGCGGAATGGCGATGCTCTGACCCTCCGGCTTGCGATCGCCCCGCGCTTCGGCGGGGCGCGGGGACCGGCGCATCCGAGCAGGAGAGACTTGTTTCGCCTGCGTCGAAGTCATAACAATCGAATGAAGCGTTTTCCTCTTCCCCGATGGTTACAGGACCGCCGGGGCACCGCAGGGTGAAAGCGTTTGCCATCCTTGTCGTCTGTGCTATAGGCGGCGAATATTCGGGCGGGCGCGGCCTTTGGGCCGTGACTTGCCACACCCGGGCAGCCGGGACAGAGCCGCCCGACTGGGGCGTAACCAAGCCAACCCGACCGGGCAACGGCTGAATTGGGCCAAGACGCCCGCAAAGGAATGAGGAAGAAACATGAGCGACGTCGCAGACCGCGTGAAAAAGATCGTTGTGGAGCATCTGGGGGTTGAAGAGGACAAGGTGACCGAGAACGCGTCGTTCATCGACGATCTGGGCGCCGACAGCCTTGACACGGTCGAGCTGGTCATGGCCTTCGAGGAAGAATTCGGCATCGAGATCCCCGATGATGCGGCCGAGACGATCCAGACCTTCGGCGACGCTGTGAAGTTCATTTCCGAAGCCTCCTGACCGGGGCCTTCCACCGACAGACAGGACGGCGTCTCCCGGCCAGGAGGCGCCGTTTTTCTTTGCCGCGCGCGATTGTCCCTTGCGCCTGCGGGGCGGCTGCTGCCAGTTTCCCCCCGAGGCAGGCAGAAGGACGGAACCGGGGCGATGATCCGATCCATTCCGATAATCAACACCGCAAGGCTGAGCCTGAGCGGAATGCGGCCCGAGGATTTCGACCGCTTTGCGGAGATCTGGGCGATGCCCGAGGTGACGCGGCATCTGGGCGGCGTGGCGTGGAGTCGGGGACGGGCTTGGGAGTCGTTTCTCAGAAATGCAGGCCACTGGCAAATGACCGGATTTGGCCAATGGGCTGTGATCGAGCAGAAGAGCCGCCGGATGATCGGGCAGACCGGATTCTTCTTCGGGGCGCGCAATCTGGGCGAGGAGTTCGATGCCTATCCGGAGGCGCGCTGGGTACTCGATCCGGACGCGCAGGGGCAGGGGTACGGCTTCGAGGCCGCGGCCGCTGCCCATGACTGGTTCGACCGGGTGATTCCCGGAAAGCTGGTCGCCAAGGTGGCCGAGGCGGATGCGCCCTCGCTGAAACTCGCCGCGCGGCTGGGATACGCGCCGATGGGCACGGTCCGGATCGGGGACGATTCGGTGCAGCTGCTGCGGCGGAACGGGCCGCCGGCCCGGGGCTGAACGCCGCAAACGCCTTGCCTGATGCCGATATGGAGAAACTTGCCAGCCGGTCCTTGCCCTATGGTATCGTCAAGGCGTGTGACCATCAGCGAAAGGGCAAGGTCATGATCATCTATCCGACCATCGAGATCAAGAACGGACGCTGCGTGTCGCTGGCCAAGGGCAAGCTGGACGAGCCGATGGTGTGGCATGTGGACCCGGTCGAGAAGGCCCGCAGTTTCGCGGCCGCCGGCGCGTCCTGGATGCACCTGACCGATCTCGACGCCCTGGACGGGCAGAGCGGCAATACCGAGCTGGTCGAGACCATCATCCGCTCGGCCGGGATCCCGGTGCAGCTGGGCGGCGGGTTCCGCAGTCGCGACATGGTCGAGCGCTGGATCGACAAGGGGGCGGGGCGAATCGTCATCGGCACGCTGGCGACCCATGAGCCGCATGTGGTGCGCGAACTGGTGAGCCATCACCCCGATCAGATCGTGCTGGCGGTCGACGTGCTGCGCGGGCAGGTGATGACCAATGGCTGGCGCTCGGCCAGCGCGTTCAGGCCCGAGGATTTCATCGCCGCCTATAACGATGTGCCGCTGGCGGGGGTGCTGATCACCGACGTGGAAAGCGACATGGACGCGGTCGAGGCGCAACTGGGCGTGATCGCGGGGCTCGCCGAGGGCGCGCGGGCGCCGGTGATCGCCAGCGGCGTGGTGCGCAGCGTCGACGATATCTCGCGCCTGCGCTATATCCCGAACATCGCGGGCGCCATCGTCGGGCGGGCCCTCTATCAGAAGACCGTCGATCTGGCCGAAGCGCTGGCCGTGGCGCAGCCGGGGCCCGAGCGCATCGCCGAGTTCCAGTAGGACCGGCCGGCGGTATCGCGCCCAGTCCTCGCGCGCTGCGCTCTTGCCCCCGCGCCGTGCTGCGGGGTATGACCGACGCATGATTGTGGCGACACGGCAAGAGGTTGGTTCATGCGCAGAGTGGTAGTGACGGGGCTGGGGCTGGTGACCCCGCTGGCCAGCGGCGTCGAGGCAAGCTGGGCGCGGATTCTGGACGGCCAGTCCGGCGCCGGGCCGATCACCCTCTTCGACACGGCGGCCAGCGGCGTGGTGACCACCTATGCCTGCGAGGTGCCGCGGGGCGACGGCAGCGATGGCACCTTCAATCCCGATGACTGGCTGGAGCCCAAGGAACAGCGCAAGATCGACAATTTCATCCTGTTCGGGATCGCGGCGGCCGAGATGGCGGTGCGCGACGCGGGGTGGACGCCGGAGAACGAGGAAGATCGCCTGCGCACCGGGGTGATGATCGGCTCGGGCATCGGCGGGCTGAGTTCGATCGCCGATACAGCCCTGCTGATCAGGGACCGCGGGCCGCGCCGGGTGTCGCCCTTCTTCATCCCCGGGGCGCTGATCAACCTGACCTCTGGCCAGGTCAGCATCCGGTTCGGATTCAAGGGGCCGAACCATTCGGTGGCCACCGCCTGTTCGACCGGCGCCCATGCCATCGGCGATGCCAGCCGGCTGATCCGCTACGGCGACGCGGACGTGATGATCGCCGGCGGCGCCGAGGCCGCGATCTGCGAGATCGGGATCGCGGGCTTCAATGCCAGCAAGGCCCTCAGCACCAGGTTCGGCGACAACCCCCAGGCCGCCAGCCGCCCCTATGACCGCGACCGTGACGGGTTCGTGATGGGCGAGGGCGCCGGCATCGTGGTGCTGGAGGAATATGAGCACGCCAAGGCGCGCGGCGCCAGGATCTATGCCGAGGTGCTGGGCTATGGCCTGTCGGGCGATGCCTATCACATCACCGCGCCCTCGGAGTCCGGCGAGGGCGGCGAACGCTCGATGCGGGCGGCGCTGAAGCATGCGGGGCTTGAGCCTGCGGATGTCGATTACATCAACGCCCACGGCACCAGCACCATGGCCGACACGATCGAACTGGGCGCGGTCGAACGGATGATGGGCGATGCGGCCGGCAAGGTCACCATGTCCTCGACGAAATCCGCCACCGGCCATCTGCTGGGCGCGGCCGGCGCGATCGAGGCGATCTTCTCGATTCTCGCGATCCGCGATCAGGTGGCGCCACCGACGATCAACCTGGACAACCCGGCGGTCGAGACCGCGATCGATCTGGCGCCGAAGGCCAAGCGCGCCCGCAAGATCGATGTCGCGCTTTCGAATTCCTTCGGATTTGGCGGCACCAACGCGAGCGTCGTGTTCGGGAAAGCCTCGTAATGTGGCGCAGTCTTGCGTCGAACATGCTGACCTTCCTGATCGTCGCGCTGTTCCTGCTGGGCGGCGTCATTCTCTGGGGGCGATCCGAGTTCACCGCTGAAGGTCCGTTGGATCAGGCGATCTGCCTGCGGGTGGAGCGCGGCGCGAGCATGGGCAGTGTCAGCCGCGATCTGGCGAGCCAGGGCGCGATCCGCAACGCGACGATCTTCCGGCTGGGCGCCGATTACACCGACAAGTCCGGCAAGCTGAAGGCCGGCAGCTTTCTCGTGGAACCCGGCGCGTCGATGCAGGAGATCGTCGATCAGGTGACGCGGGGCGGGGCCAGCACCTGCGGCACGGAGATCGTCTACCGGGTCGGCGTAACCCAGACCCTGGCCCGGGTGCGCGAGCTCGATCCGGCGACCAGCGAATTCGCCGTGCGCGCCGAGTTCGATCCGACTCAGGAGGCGGCGCCGGAGATCTACGCCGCGAAACGCGCCGAGCCCGATACGCGCTACCGCATCGCCCTTGCGGAAGGGGTGACGAGCTGGCAGGTGGTCGAGGCCTTGCGGGCCATCGACGTGCTGGAGGGCGAGATCGCCGAGGTTCCGCCCGAAGGGATGCTGGCGCCGGACAGCTATGAGGTGGTTCCCGGCACCCTGCGCGCCGATCTGCTGGCCCAGATGGAAGAGAAACAGCGCCTGCGCATCGCCGCCGCCTGGGAATCCCGCCAGGACGGCCTGCCGATTTCGACGCCCGAGGAAATGCTGGTCCTGGCCTCGATCATCGAGAAGGAAACCGGGGTGCCCGAGGAGCGCGGCCAGGTGGCCAGCGTCTTCGTGAACCGGCTGAACCAGGGCATGCGCCTGCAGACCGATCCGACGGTGATCTATGGCATCACCAAGGGACAGGGCGTTCTGGGGCGGGGTCTGCGCCAGAGCGAGCTGCGCAGCCAGACGCCATGGAACACCTATGTGATCGACGGGCTGCCCCCGACACCGATCGCCAATCCGGGGGTCGCCAGCCTGGAGGCGGCGGTGGCGCCGGAGCAAACCGGATATGTCTTCTTCGTCGCCGACGGGTCCGGCGGGCATGTCTTTGCCGAGACGCTGGAAGAGCACAACCGGAACGTTGCGCAATGGCGCAAGATCGAGGCGGAGAAATCGGGGAACTGAGCTGCCGGAGCGTCGAAGCGGGCGGGATTTGTCGGGTGATGGCCGGGCCATGTGGATCCTCCAAAAATGACCGCGTTCAGGATTTCTTAATGGTAGCGCGCGGTTAGCCGACACCGTCCGGAGAATTCGCTTGACTCTGCGAACGGTCTCGCGTATAGGTTGTGTCAAGCTAGAAGAAGTGGGCAAACGGCCGTGGAAGCAATTCCATCGGCCGTTTTCTGTTTCTCTCGTGCGGAGATCACTCTCGCATGAGGTCACGAGCAATAATGACTTTGATTACTCCGGAGGAGCGGGTCTCGAGAACGGCTGAACTGTTGCAGTCGTTGGAGGACTCGGTCCGCAGTTTGCGGCAACAGGCTCAAGAACTGTGCCTGCAAATGAAGTCCGGGGAGGATGCAGACCTGGTGAATGGTACCAGACAGTTGGCGGGCGTCGAAGGGCTTCTTCGACTCTGCCACAAAGTGGAGACAAGCCTTGTTGAGCAGCACGAAAGAAACGCGGGAATCGTTCAAAGAGGATACGCACTCGATCTTGAACAAGCCCGATTTGAGATCGGGTGCCGCTTGGCTCGCCTCCGCTCCTGCTGCGGTGCGCGAGACTTTTCTGAGTGAAATCGAAGGGGGAGGGCTTTGTGCCCTCCCCTACCTGTTCGAATTCTGGGCCCTGCCGCACCAGTTGCCGCCCGAAGGCGACTGGCGGTCCTGGGTGATCATGGGCGGGCGTGGCGCGGGCAAGACCCGGGCCGGCGCAGAGTGGGTGCGGGTGCAGGTCGAGGGAGCGCGGCCGCTGGACCGCGGACCGTGCAGCCGTGTCGCCCTGGTCGGGGAAACTTTCGACCAGGTCCGCGATGTGATGGTGTTCGGTGACAGCGGCATCCTGGCCTGCTCGCCGCCGGACCGGCGCCCGAAATGGAAGGCCGCTGAAAAGAAACTTGTCTGGGAGAACGGCGCCGAGGCGCAGGCCTTTTCGGCGCATGATCCCGAAGGGCTGCGGGGGCCGCAATTCGACGCCGCCTGGGTCGACGAGCTGGCCAAATGGCGCAAGGCGGGGCCGACCTGGGACATGCTGCAATTCGCGCTGCGCCTCGGCGAGAAGCCGCGGGTCTGCGTGACAACGACGCCGCGCAATGTCGGCGTACTGAAGGATCTTCTGGCCTCGCCGTCGACCGTGGTCACCCATGCCCCGACCGAGGCCAACCGCGCCAACCTTGCCAAGAGTTTTCTGGAGGAGGTGCGGGCGCGCTATGCGGGCACGCGGCTGGGGCGGCAGGAACTGGACGGGATACTGCTGGCCGACGCAGAGGGCGCGTTCTGGACCGGCGCCATGCTGGAGGAGGCCCGGGTGTCGTCGGTGCCGGAATTGAACCGGGTGATCGTCGCGCTCGATCCGGCGGTGAGCAGCGGGTCGGCCTCGGACGAATGCGGGATCGTGGTGGTCGGTGCGCAAACCCAGGGCCCGCCGCAGGACTGGCGGGCCTACGTGCTGGCCGATTGCACGGTGCAGGGCACCGGGCCGACCGGTTGGGCGCGTGCCGCCATCGCGGCGATGGAGAGATACGGCGCGGAACGGCTGGTGGCCGAGGTCAATCAGGGCGGCCAGCTGGTCGAGGAGGTGATCCGGCAGATCGACCCGCTGGTGCCCTACAAGGCGGTTCATGCCTCGCGCGGCAAGACCGCCAGGGCGGAACCCGTGGCGGCGCTTTACGAGCAGGGGCGGGTCCGGCATGTCGCCGGGCTGGCCGACCTGGAAGAACAGATGTGCCTGATGACGGCGCGGGGATATGAGGGGCAGGGGTCTCCGGATCGCGTGGATGCGCTGGTCTGGGCCCTGCACGAGTTGATCATCGCCCCTGCGGCGCAATTCCGCAGGCCCCGAATCCGGGTCCTCTGATCGCGCCAGCGCCGGACGCGTTAACGGACCACCGCACGGTGGGTTTCCGGATCTTTACGAAAATTCAAGCATCAAGGTTCGTGCAGGACCGATCGGCGCGCGTCTGGCGAGCGGTGATGATCATGAAGGAGCATCAGACATGGTATTCGATTTCTTGCGGCGCGGGGCCGAGGTGCCGGAAACCAAGGCGAGCGCCACGGGACCTGTCGTTGCGTTCCAGAGCGCCGGACGCGTCGCCTGGAGCCCGCGCGACACGGTATCGCTGACCCGGACCGGGTTCTCCGGCAATCCGGTGGGGTTCCGGTCGGTGAAGCTGATTGCCGAGGCGGCCGCGGCGCTGCCGCTGGTGCTTCAGGACCAGGCGCAGCGCTACGAGATCCATCCGGTCTTGAACCTGGTCAGGCGGCCCAATCCGGCGCAGGGCCGCGCCGAGTTGATGGAGGCGCTGTTCGGCCAGCTGCTGCTGTCGGGAAACGCCTATCTCGAGGCGGTGGGCGGAGAGGCGGGCCTGCCGCTGGAGCTGCATGTGCTGAGGTCGGACCGCATGAAGGTCGTGCCCGGCGCGGATGGCTGGCCGGTCGCCTATGAGTATTCGGTCGGCGCTCGCAAGCACCGCTTTGACGTCTCCGGCGAGCTGTCCCCGATCTGTCATGTCAAGTCGTTCCACCCGCAGGACGATCACTATGGCTTTTCGCCGATGCAGGCGGCGGCGATGGCGCTGGATGTTCACAACAGCGCCTCGCGCTGGTCCAAGGCGCTGCTCGACAATGCCGCGCGTCCGAGCGGCGCACTGGTCTATCGCGGCAGCGACGGCCTGGGCTCGATGGCGGACGAGCAGTTCCAGCGGCTCTCGGAGGAGATCGAGGCCAATTACCAGGGCGCGCGCAATGCCGGCCGGCCGATGGTTCTGGAGGGGGGGCTGGACTGGAAGCCGATGGGCTTCTCGCCCAGCGACATGGAGTTCCACAAGACCAAGGAAGCCGCGGCGCGCGAGATTGCCCTGGCCTTCGGCGTGCCGCCGATGCTTCTGGGGATCCAGGGTGACGCGACGTATTCCAACTATCAGGAGGCGAACCGGGCTTTCTATCGCCTGACGGTGCTTCCGCTCGCGACCCGGGTCGCGGCGTCGCTGTCGGACTGGCTGTCGGCCTTTTCCGGCGAGGCGCTGGAGCTCAAGCCCGATCTCGATCAGGTTCCGGCGCTTGCGGCGGAGCGGGACGCGCAATGGGCGCGGGTCGCCGCGGCGGAGTTTCTGACCGACGCGGAAAAGCGCGCCCTGCTTGGGCTGCCGGCGCTTCCGGAAGGCGGCATCGATGGATGACAAGCGACCGAGATACGAGGCGTTCGATTGCGCGCCCGGCCTGCGACTGGCGGCCCATGAGCGGGTCAGCCAGATCCATCACGATCACCTCAACAGCCGGCTGGACCGCCTCGACGAGATGATGGAGCGGCTGGAGAAACGGCTGTGGCTGGCGCTTTACGGCGTGGTTGCGGTGATCCTGGCGCAGGCGGTCCAGTCCTTCATGGTGGCAACCCCGTGAGGCACGTATTTTCAACAGGTTACAAGGAGAGTGTCATGGATTTCGACACCGGGTTGGAGCACAAGTTCGCGCGGTTCGGAGAGGCGTTGAGTGTCAGCGAAGACGCCGTGATCGAGGGTTATGCGAGCCTCTTCGGCGAGGCCGATCAGGGCGGTGATGTGGTGCAGAAGGGTGCCTATGCCGCATCTCTGAAGGCGCTCGAGCAGGGCGGACGGCGGGTGAAGATGCTGTGGCAGCACGATCCGTCGCAGCCCATCGGCGTCTGGGACGAGGCGCGGGAGGATGCCAGGGGTCTCTGGGTCAAGGGGCGGCTGCTGGAAAGCACCCAGAAGGGGCGCGAAGCGGCCGCGCTGATCGCGGCCGGTGCGATCGACGGTCTGTCGATCGGCTATCGGACCCGGAAGGCAGGCAAGAACGAAAAGGGCCACCGGCTCTTGACCGAACTGGAGCTTTGGGAAGTGTCGCTTGTGACCTTCCCGATGCTGCCCAGTGCGCGGGTGGCGGCGAAGGGCGTGGAGCCCGAGGCCGAAACCGCCCTGCGTGAGATAGCAGCGGCCTTCGACGGCGCGCGGCTGGAGCTGGCGCGCCGATGACCCCGCGCCTTCACACCAACAGACTGGATGTGCTGATGAGCAAGACCGAGCAACCGGCCCCGGCCGGAAACGGGCTGCCCCTGGTTCAGGAGGTGAAGCAGGCGATGACCGGCTTCGTGAGTGAATTCAAGGGCTTTCAAGGCGAAATTCTAACCAAACTGCAACAAACGGAAGAGCGACTGAACATGCTGGATCGTAAATCTCATAGCGCGGCGCGTCCGCACCTGGCCGCGACCGTCGATGATGGCGCGCCTCATCAGAAGGCGTTCAATGCCTATATTCGGTCGGGCGACGACGACGGTCTGCGCGGGCTCGAGCTGAACGCAAAGTCTTTGTCCACCGCCGTCAACAGCGATGGCGGCTACCTGGTGGATCCGCAGACCTCGGACGCGGTCAAGTCGGTTCTCTACTCGAGCGCGTCGATCCGGTCGATCGCCTCGGTGGTCAATGTCGAGGCAACCTCGTATGACGTTCTGGTCGATCACAGCGACGTCGGCCATGGCTGGGCGACCGAGTCCGGCACCATTGCCGAGAGCGACACCCCGCAGATCGACCGGATCACCATTCCGTTGCACGAGCTGAGCGCGCTTCCGAAAGCCTCGCAGCGCCTGCTGGACGACAGCGCGTTCGACATCGAGGGTTGGCTGGCAGGGCGCATCGCCGACAAGTTCTCGCGCGCCGAGGCGGCGGCCTTCATCAACGGCAATGGCATCGACAAGCCCAAGGGCTTTCTGACCCATAACAAGGTCGACAATGATGTCTGGGCATGGGGCGCGCTGGGATATGTGCCGACCGGGGTCGACGGGGACATCGGCGGGGGCGACGCGATCGTCGATCTGGTCTACGCTCTGGGCGCGCAGTACCGGGCCAATGCGACCTTCGTGATGAACTCCAAGACCGCGGGCCGGGTGCGCAAGCTGAAGGACGCCGATGGCCGGTTCCTGTGGTCGGACGGCCTGGCGGCCGGCGAGCCGGCACGTCTGATGGGCTATCCGGTGGTCGTGGCCGAGGACATGCCGGATGCGGGTTCGGACGCCTTCGCGATCGCCTTCGGTGATTTCGGCGCTGGCTATACCGTGGCCGAGCGTCCCGACCTGCGTATCCTGCGCGATCCGTTCAGCGCCAAGCCGCATGTGCTGTTCTATGCAACCAAGCGCGTGGGCGGCGACGTGTCCGACTTTGCGGCGATCAAGCTGCTGAAATTCGGCATCGCCTAATCGGTGCCGGAGGCAGGGTCGGGCAACCGGCCCTGTGGCGGACGCGTGTCACACTGTTCCTTCATGTTGTCTAGCTGCTCCCCTCCGTCCGAGCAATGTGGAGGGGCGCGCGTCCGCCGAACGTATTGGGTGAATTGGCCCGGAGGGTCCGAGCTTGCGGAGTGAATCCATGATGTTGATCGAAGAAGCCACTGTGCCTGACGCGGCATTGCCGGTGGACCAGTTCAAGGCCCATCTGCGGCTGGGAACCGGGTTTGGCGAGGACAGCCTGCAGGACGAGGTGCTGAAAGGTTTCTTGCGCGCAGCGATCTCCGCGATCGAGGCGCGGACGGGCAAGGCATTGATTTCCAGAAGCTTCACCATGCGTCTGCATGCTATTCGCGATCGCATGAGCCAGGCCTTTCCGGTTGCTCCGGTCAGCGCGATTTCGAGGCTGGTGCTGGTCGATGGGCAAGGCAACGAGACAGAGATCCCCGCGGACCGCTACCGGTTGGAGGCCGACAACCATCAACCGCGCCTGCGTCCGACGGGTGCATTGCTGCCAGCGGTTCCGAGCGGCGGCGCGCTCCGTGTCGAGTTCGTGGCCGGCTTCGCGGTCGATTGGGGTGGATTGCCCGCGGATCTGGGGCAGGCGGTGCTGCTGCTTGCGGCGCATTACTACGAGTATCGCAGCGAAACCGCGCTTGGCGACGGGTGCATGCCTTTCGGTGTTACGAGTCTGATCCAGCGGTACCGTCACATGCGGCTTGGCTTGGGAGTGGCGCGATGACTGCCCCGAGACTGAACCGCCGCCTGACGCTGGAGGCCGCCCAGCGGCTGGATGACGGAGCAGGTGGTTATCGCGAGACCTGGGTCGCGTTTGGCGAGCATTGGGCCGAGGTCACCGCGCGGACGGGGCGCGAGCGGGCTGAAGCGGGATTGGCCGTATCAGCGGTCAGCTACAAGATCGTCGTCCGCGGCGCGCCGTATGGCTCGCCGGCGCGCCCCATGCCCGATCAAAGGTTTCGCGAGGGTAGCCGGCTCTTCGTCATCCAGGCCGTTGCCGAAAGAGATCCTGACGGGCGTTATCTGACCTGTTTCGCGGATGAGGAGGTGGCGACGTGAGCTATGCAATCGGTGCGGCGTTGCAAACCGCCGTCTATCAGCGACTGCTCGCCGATCCGGAAGTTTCGGCACAGGTTGGCACGGCGATCTTCGACGCGCCGCCGACGGGAAACATTCCGGCGACCTATGTCAGCATCGGGCCGGAAAGCGTACGAGACCGCTCGGACATCAGCGGCCATGGCGCGGAGCACCGGTTCACGGTCTCGGTGGTCACCGAGGAGGCAGGGTTCGGCGCGGCGAAGCTGCTGGCAGGGGCGATCAGCGACGCATTGACCGATGCAGAGATCAGCCTGACTCGCGGTCGGCTGGTCGGGCTCTGGTTCGAGCGGGCAACTGCACAGCGCACCGGCAAGGCCGGTCGGGCGCGCCGTATCGATCTGACGTTCCGCGCGCGCGTCGAAGACAACTAGACATCAAATCTGTGGAGAATCGAGATGGGTGCTCAGAACGGCAAGGACCTTTTGGTCAAGATCGACATGACCGGCGACGGTCAGTTCCAGACGATTGCAGGCCTGCGGGCAACGCGGATCAGTTTCAACGCCGAGAGCGTTGACGTGACGAGCCTGGAAAGCCAGGGCGGCTGGCGCGAGCTGCTGTCTGGCGCAGGTGTCAAGTCCGCGTCGATCTCGGGCTCAGGGGTCTTCAAGGACGCGGGAACCGACGAACGTGCCCGGCAGCTGTTTTTCGATGGCGAGACGCCGGATTTTCAGGTGATCATCCCCGATTTCGGCATCATCGAGGGCGCCTTCCAGGTCAGCGCCATCGAATACGCAGGCAGCCACAATGGCGAGGCAACCTATGAGTTGTCGATGGCCAGCGCCGGCGTCCTTGGCTTTACGGCGTTGTGATCGGGATGGCTAATCCCTGGGCGGGCGAGGTCGCTCTGACGGTCGGCGGCAAGATCCATGTCCTAAAGCTGACACTCGGGGCGCTGGCGGAGCTGGAGCGGGCGCTTGAGACCGACTCGCTGGTGGCGTTGGTCGAGCGGTTCGAGGGCGGCGCGTTTTCGTCGCGCGATGTACTGGCGCTGCTCGCAGCTGGTCTGAGGGGCGGCGGGTCGGACATGACACCGGCAGAACTGGCCGATGCGGATATCGAGGGCGGTCCGATGGTGGCGGCGCGCGTGGCGGCGGAGTTGTTGGCTCGCGCCTTCATGCTGCCGGGAGAAAAATGACCGGAATCGACTGGCCGGCATTGATGCGGGCCGGGATGCAGGGGTTGAGGCTGACCCCAGACGCGTTCTGGCGGCTGACCCCTGCCGAATTGCAATTGATGCTGGGACAGGGCGCCACGGACGCCCCCATGTCCCGCGCCAAGCTGGATGCCCTTCTCGCGGTCTTTCCCGACAAGGCCGGGGAAGACCGGAAACATGGAGAGTCAGATGAGCGATCGTGATGGCGCTTTCGCGCTCGAAGACCAGGCCAGTTCGCTGGAAGAGAGCCTGGGCGCCGCAGCGAGCATGGCCGCGGGGTTCGATAGCGAACTGCAACGCATGCGAGACTCGATGGCCGCGACCGGCAAGGACATCGCCGGCGTCGAGCGCGGGTTCAGCAACGGCTTGCGGCGGGCGTTCGACGGGGTTGCCGTCGATGGAATGAAATTGTCGGATGCCTTGGATACCATCGCGAAGTCGATGATTCAGACCACCTATTCGGCGGCCATCAAACCCGTCGCCAATCATCTTGGAGGTCTGCTGGCGCAAGGTGTGAACGGGGTGGTCGAAGGGATCCTGCCCTTCGCCAACGGCGGCACGTTTTCGCAAGGTCGGGTGGTGCCGTTTGCAAATGGCGGTGTTGTCTCGGGTCCCGTGAACTTTCCGATGCGCGGCGGTCTGGGACTGATGGGCGAGGCCGGCCCGGAGGCGATCATGCCGCTCGCGCGAGGGGCTGACGGCAAGCTCGGGGTGCGCAGTGCCGGCGGCGGCTCGGTCACGGTGGTGATGAACATCACCACGCCGGATGTGCAGGGATTCCAGCGAAGCCAGGGACAGATCGCGGCGCAGATGTCCCGCGCATTGGGTCGCGGCTCGCGCAATCGCTAGGTCGAACGAAAGGGGTCTGAGATGAGCTTTCATGAAGTACGGTTTCCAACGAAATTGAGCTTTGGCTCGGTCGGAGGACCGGAGCGGCGAACCGACGTGGTCACCCTGGCCAACGGGTTCGAAGAGCGGAATACACCTTGGGCGCATTCGCGCCGGCGCTACGACGCTGGGCTTGGCATGTGCTCGCTGGATGACGTTGAAGCCGTGATCTCGTTTTTCGAGGCGCGACGCGGACAGATGTATGGCTTCAGGTGGAAGGACTGGTCCGACTATAAGTCGAGTCGGGCGTCCGGTTCGGTGGCGGCGGATGATCAGGTCATTGCTGTCGGCGATGGCGTGACGACGAAATTCCAGTTGGTCAAGACATATCGGTCCGATGAATTCTCCTATGTTCGGCCGATAGCGAAGCCTGTTGCCGGGACTGTCAGGATTGGCGTGGGGCAGGACGAAATGCGTGAATCGTTTGATTACGAGATCGATATCACGACCGGAGCGATCGAGTTCGTCCACGCACCCGTCGAAGCGATGACAATCACCGCCGGATTCGAGTTCGATGTGCCGGTCAGGTTCGATACGGATCGGATACAAACCAGTGTCGCGAGCTTTCAGGCTGGCGAGGTTCCGAACGTGCCGATCATCGAGGTGCGGGTAAGATGAGCGGGATGGATCCAAGGTTCCTCGCGCATGTCGAGAGCGGATCGACGATGCTGTGTCGGTGCTGGGCGATCACGCGCAAGGATGGTGTCGTCTATGGCTTCACCGATCACGACATGAATCTGGCTTTCGAGAGCATCACGTTCAAGGCCGATAGCGGATTGTCGGCGCTGGCATTGCAACAAAGCACGGGGCTTTCGATCGACAACACCGAAGCTATCGGCGCATTGAGTGATGCTGCGGTGCGGGAAGAGGATATCGATGCGGGCAGGTTCGATGGCGCGGACGTTCGCGCCTGGTTGGTGAATTGGTCCGATGTCAGCGTGCGCTGGCTGCAATTCCGCGGATCGATCGGAGAGTTGCGGCGCAGCGGCGGGATGTTTCATGCAGAACTCCGCGGTTTGACCGAGGCGCTCAATAGACCCCTGGGCAGGATCTACCAGAAACCGTGCACTGCTGTTCTGGGCGACAGTGCCTGCGGTTTCGATTTGGCGAGATCCGGGTACTCGGAGCAGCGACCGGTCGAGGAGATTGAGAACCGACGCGTCTTCTCATGGCAGGGGATGTCCAACTTCGAGCCAGGGTGGTTCGCGCGCGGGCGTTTGCTTGTTGAGTCGGGTACGGCGAAGGATCTCTGGGGTCTGATCAAGCACGACCGTTTCGAGGACGGCGCGCGCGTGATCGAGCTCTGGGAGCCGTTGCGTGCTGAAATCCGGGCGGGCGACATTGTCCGCCTGGATGCCGGGTGTGACAAGCGCATGGAGACGTGCAGGCTGAAATTCAACAACTTTCTCAACTATCAAGGTTTTCCGGACATCCCGAGCGAGGACTGGATGATGGCAGTTCCGAAACAGACCGGGATCAATTCCGGCGGGAGCCGTCGGCGATGATTGCTCGATCCGAGATCGTGCAATGTGCTCGAAGTTGGATCGGAACCCCTTATGTTCATCAATCGGCGCGGCAAGGCGCAGGGGCGGACTGCCTGGGGTTGGTGCGGGGAATCTGGCGCCAGATCTATGGCGCCGAGCCCGAAACGGTTCCGAGCTACTCCATGGACTGGTCCGAACCACAGCGTGAAGAGCGTTTGTGGCACGCCGCGCGACGGCACTTGAGAGAAAAGCCCGTTCGCACGCGTGTCGCCGGCGACGTGATCCTGTTTCGGATGAGGGATGGATCTGTTGCCAAGCACCTTGGCATCGTCGCGGAGACCGGCGCTCACGAAAGCTTCGTTCACGCCTACAGCGGGCACGGCGTTGTCGAGAGTCCGCTGAGCGCCCCGTGGCAGCGACGCATCGTCGCGTGTTTTGAATTTCCATAGGGAGAGAGCCGATGGCAACGATACTACTTTCCGCTGCTGGAGCGGCAGTTGGCGGTTCCGTCGGCGGAACTCTGGCGGGGCTATCCACCGCCGCAATCGGTCGCGCCGTCGGAGCAACTCTGGGTCAGGCCATCGATCAGAGGTTGCTTGGGCAAGGTTCGGACCCTGTCGAAACCGGCAAGGTCGATCGCTTTCGCCTGACGCAATCCGGCGACGGCACCCCGATTGCACAGGTCTATGGCCGGATGCGCGTCGGCGGACAGGTCATCTGGGCGTCGAATTTCCAGGAGACGAGCACGACGACCGGCGGCGGAAAGGGTGGCCCCAAGGCGCCACAGACGACGCAGTACAGCTATACGGTGTCTTTGGCCGTTGCCATCTGCGAAGGCGAAATTTCGACAGTCGGGCGGGTTTGGGCTGACGGCGAGGTGGTCGCGCGCGATGATCTGAACCTTCGCATCTATACGGGGACAAAGACCCAGTTGCCGGACCCGACGATGGAAGCCGTCGAGGGGACAGGGATGGTTCCGGCCTATCGCGGCACCGCTTATGTGGTCATGGAGAACTTGCCGCTTCAGGCTTATGGCAACAGGGTACCGCAATTCACCTTCGAAGTGGTCCGTCCGGAGCAACCAACCTCGACCACTTATGAGATGGACCTCTCGCGTCTGGTGAAGGCTGTCGCTCTGATTCCGGGCACTGGCGAATACGCTCTGGCGTCGTCGACGGTGTTTTATTCCGATGGCCCAGGCAGCAACTGGGCGGCAAATGCGCATTCACCTTCGGGGAAAAGCGATTTTACCACCTCGATGGAGTCGCTTTCCGAGGAGCTGCCGGCCTGTGACGCGGTTTCGCTGGTGGTCTCCTGGTTCGGAAACGACCTGCGCTGCGGAGAGTGCCAGGTGCGTCCGAAAATCGAGAGGGCACAATACGACGCCGGCAACATGCCCTGGACTGTGACCGGCATCACGCGCTCGTCTGCAATTGAAGTCGAGCGGGTGGACGATAGGCCGATCTATGGCGGCACTCCCGCGGATGCTTCAGTGGTTGAAGCCATTCGGCACATGAATGGAATGAACAAAAGAGTGATGTTCTACCCGTTCATCCTGATGGATCAACAAGAGGGAAATGGTCTTCCCGACCCGTGGACCGGCGCTGTAAACCAGCCAAAACTGCCTTGGCGCGGACGGATCACGACATCGATTGCTCCTGGACTGCCGGATTCACCGGACCAGACATCGGAAGCGGATGCCCAGGTTGCCGCCTTTTTTGGCACGGCGTCCGCGTCCGATTTTACCGTTCAAGACGGGACGGTGCATTACGCGGGGCCAGATGAATGGGGCCTGCGCCGCTTTATCCTTCATTACGCAGCACTTTGCGCTGCTGCTGGCGGCGTGTCTGCCTTCTGCATAGGCTCCGAAATGCGTGGACTGACTCAGATCCGCGGCGCATCGGGATTTGCTGCCGTCGAGGCGCTGCGCGACCTTGCTGCGGAGGCGCGCGTTCTTCTGGGTGCCGCGACCAAGATCGGCTACGCCGCCGATTGGTCCGAATACTTCGGCTATCAACCACAGGACGGGACCGGAGATCGATATTTCCATCTCGATCCGCTCTGGGCCGATCCTAATATCGATTTTGTCGGAATCGACAACTACATGCCCCTGTCTGACTGGCGTGATGGTGAGGATCACAAGGACAGGCAGTCCGGCTGGAACAGTATCTATGACCTCGCATACTTGTCGACTAATATTGAAGGCGGCGAAGGGTTCGATTGGTACTATCGTTCTCCCGAGGCTGAAGCCGCGCAGGACCGAACCGACATAACGGACGCTGCTCACGATGAGCGATGGGTTTGGAGATATAAGGATATCCGGAACTGGTGGGGCAACGCGCATCATGAGCGGGTACAAGGGGTCCGCCGAACCACGCCTACTGCGTGGATCCCTCAATCAAAACCCGTCTGGTTCACCGAACTGGGCTGTGCAGCGATCGACAAGGGCACCAATCAGCCAAACAAGTTCCTGGATCCGAAGTCTTCAGAGTCGTTTCTGCCGAAGTTTTCAACGGGTGCGCGCGACGATCTGATTCAGCTGCATTATATGCGCGCGACCCTCGGCTATTGGTCGCAATCGGCCAATAACCCGATCTCCGAGCAATACGGTTCTCGGATGATTGACTTGAAGAATTCCTATGTCTGGGCATGGGATACAAGGCCTTATCCCGCTTTTCCCAACAACCAAGAGCTTTGGAGCGACGGCGTCAATCATGGGCGTGGCCATTGGCTGAACGGACGCGTGGGGTCGCGCACCTTGGCATCTGTTGTCGAGGAGATCTGCCATCGCTCCGGACTTCGAGAGATAGATACCTCGGAGCTTTATGGAAGCGTGGCCGGATATGTCGTGAGCGATGTTTCCGACGCACGGACGGCGCTGCAGCCGCTGATGCTTCGGTTCGGCTTCGATGCGGTTGAGCGCGACGGCGTCTTGCGGTTCGTGATGCGGCGCGATGGGCGCGCTGTCACTGTCAGCACCGAGGCGCTTGCTTTGACCGGTGAAATCGAAGGCACGGTGGAGCATTCCCGGGAAGCGGAAGCGGAGATGTCGGGACGCGTGCGCCTTCGCTTCATCGAGGCCGGTTCCGATTTCCAGGTGGTAGCGGAGGAAGCGATCCTTCACGATGATTCGACGCAGGCGGTCACATCGAGCGATCTGCCACTGGCCATGTCGCGAACTGAAGGTCGACAGGTCGCAGAGCGCTGGCTTGCCGAGGCCCGCGTTTCCCGGGATACCGTACGTTTTGCGCTGCCACCTTCTATGATGGGATTGCGAGCCGGTGATGTCGTGGACCTGCGAAAGGGCTCGGAAAATCAAGACGCGCTCTATCGGATCGATCGGATCGAGCACTCCACCTCGCAACTGGTGGAGGCGGTTCGAATCGTGCCGCAAATCTATCATGAGTCCGATTTGTTGAACGTGCCGCCACGGCAGGCTCCCTATTTCGCGCCGGCTCCGGTTCTGCCGCTTTTCCTTGACTTGCCGCTCCTGACTGGCGAGGGGAATCCTATCGCTCCGTATCTGGCGATCTCCGCGAAGCCTTGGCCAGGTTCGGTCGCCCTTTACTCGTCGGCTTCAGACGAGGACTTTACGCTGAACGAGATCATTGCCGCACGATCGCTGATCGGCGTCACAGAGACGCCCTTGATGAGAGCGTCCCCCGGGCTTTGGGATGACGGGGATGCCGTTCAAATCAAGATGATTTCCGGGGCGCTTGAATCGCGTTCGGACACCGCAGTTTTGAATGGCGCAAATCTGGCGGCGATCGGTGATGGATCGAGCGGAAACTGGGAGCTGTTCCAGTTTCAGCGCGCCGAACTGATTGCACCCGGACGTTTTCTTCTCTCCAGACGGCTCCGCGGGCAATTGGGCAGCGATGCTTTGATGCCCGATGCTTGGCCAAAAGGATCGTGGTTCGTCCTCTTGAACGGCGCACCAACCCAGATTGATCTCAAGAACAACCAACGACGCATCGCCCACCATTTCCGCATCGGACCAGCAAAACGGGCTTATGATGACCCGGCTTTCCAGCACCTTTTGAAAGCGTTCGACGGCAACGGTTTGAGACCATATGCCCCTTGCCATCTTGAATTTTCGGAGAAGAGCGATGGAAGCTTGGAATTGTCTTGGCTCCGTCGCACGCGGATCGACGGCGATAGCTGGGATCTCGCGGATGTCCCATTGGGAGAAGTGACTGAAACCTACCGGGTGCGCGTTTTGAATGGCGAAACGGTCATTCGTGAAGCGACTTGTACTGTGCCTCAATGGACCTACGAGCTTGGAATGTACCTGGAAGACGCCGCGAGTGCGCCACACCGGATCGAAGTTGCACAGCTTTCCGAGCGATACGGTGCCGGTTCGGCACGCTCGGTCTACCTGCCTCCTTCATAGCCGGAAACGCGAACCATGTGGCTTTGGCTCTCCCAAGAGCGCACTTCCTTTGAAACTCGGCCAGATTCGGCTGTCAATGCAATTATTCACTATCGC
>JAGRMU010000030.1 GCA_020441165.1 Sedimentitalea sp. | reverse complement strand
TTCGCCGAGGTTTCGGCGGCAACGATATAGCCGGGCCGCCCCTTCACCTCGGTATAGATCCGCGCCACGTATTCGCCCAGAACGCCGATCGAGATCAGCTGCACCCCGCCCAAAAAGAGGGTGCCGACCACCAGCGTCGACCAGCCCGGCACGTCGACCCCGAAGACCAGCGTGCGCAGCGCGATCCAGATCCCGTAGCTCAGCGAGACCAGGGCGATGGTCGATCCGATGGCGGTCCAGACCCGAAGCGGCCAGGCGGTGAAGCTGGTCACGCCGGTGATCGCGAGGCGCGCGAGGTTCGCGAAGCCGAACTTGCTGCGGCCGGTCTCGCGTTCCTTCAGCTCCACCGGCACGGCGACGCTGTCGAAGCCGACCCAGCCATAGAGGCCCTTCATGAAGCGGTTGCGCTCGGGCATGGCGCAGATCGCGTCGACGACGCGGCGGTCCATCAGGCGGAAATCCCGCGCGTCCTCGGGGATCGCCACGTCGCAGCCCACGTTCAGGACCTTGTAGAATCCCCGGGTCAGCACCCGCTTGGACAGCGGCTCGTCGCGGCGATGGGCGCGCACCGCATAGGCCATCGCGGCGCCGCCGCGCCAATGGGCGAACATCGTCTCGAGCGCCGCCATGGGTTCCTGCAGGTCCGCGTCGAGCGTCACCACCGCCTCGCCGCGCGCCGCCTGGAGCCCGGCCATCAGCGCCTGTTCCTTGCCGAAATTCCGCGACAGGCGGATCACCCGCAGCGGCACCGTCGCGCAGAGCGCGGCGGCGCGCCGGTAGGTGCCATCGGTGCTGCCATCGTCGACCACGATGATCTCGTAGCGCGAGACCAGCGCCGCCGCCGCGCCGTCCACCGCCAGGATCGCGGCCTCGATCGCGGCCTCCTCGTTCAGCGCCGGGATGACGAAGGACAGGACCGGGTTCTCGGGCAGCAGGCGCAGATGCGCGCCGATCTGCAGGGGTTCGTGCCGCATCAGCGGGCCTCCTCGACAAGCGCCACCTGGGTCCGGTAGCGGGCAATCTCGGTGAAACCGGGGCCGAGCGCGGCCTGCGCGGGCGCCAGGTGGTCGCGCGAGACGATCACGGCGTCGCGCCGGTCGTTGGTGGCCAGCGCCGCCAGGGCACCGGTTTCGGCGACGGTTTTCGCGCGCCCCTGGCTGTAGAATTCTGCGGAATAAAGTCGGCCGGGATAGACCGCGATCTGCGCCTCGGGCGCCGCCCTTTCGATGGCGGCCACCAGCTCGCGCGTGGTCCTGAGGCCCAGCGACAGCGGCGCGAGGCCGGCGACCAGGGCAAGACCCGTGAAGAGGGCCAGCGACAGGCCCATGCAGGCCCAGAAGGCGGGCCGGATCCAGGCGGCGCCGCGGTCCAGCTCGCCCGTCACCGCACGGGCGAGGAGGATGGCGAAGGCCGGGACGGCCGGCAGCACATAGGCGGGCAGGATGTTCGAGGCGGCGGTGAAGAGGATCATCGGCGAGAGGGTCCAGAGCGCCAGGTAGAGGGTCAGGCTGCGTCGCGGCGGCCGCACCAGGGGCCGCAAGCGCCCGGGACGCAGCAGCATCGCCGCCAGCAGCACCGTCCAGGGCAGGAAGACGCCGAGCGCATAGAGCCAGATCATCCCCTTCGGCTCGATATGGGCCGAGCCGTAGAGATCGCCCGTCCATCCCGGCACCAGGAACCGGTTCAGATGCTCTCCGACCAGGAAATAGTGCAGGAACCCCGGCGTCTTGAGCTCGGCCGCCACGTACCAGGGCAGGGTCAGCACCAGCGCGAGAAGCGTGCCGGTCAGCCACGGCAGTTGCCGCAAGCTCCGCCAGCGCCATCCGGTGAGCACCCACAGGACGACCGGGATCCCGGTCAGCACCACCGCGGTCGGCCCCTTGGCCAGCATCCCGACGGCCAGCCCGACAAAGGCGAGATGCCCCCAGAGCCGGTCGCCGGGGCGGGTCTCGGTCGCGAGGTAGAAACCGGCCATCGACAGGGTCGTGCCCAGCACCATCACCATGTCGGTCATCACGAAGGCCGAGGCGCCGAAGAACAGGATCGACGAGGCGCAGATCGCGGCGGCGACAAGCCCGGTCAGCTCATCCGCCTCGCGGCGCGCCCAGGCGAAGACCAGGCCCAGCACCCCGACCGCGGCCGCCAGGATGAAGATCCGCGCCCCGAAGGGCGTGACCCCGAAGAGCTTCATGCCGAGGGCCGATGCCCAGGTGTGCAGCGGCGGCTTGCCCCAGAACGGCACCCCGTAGTCGAATTGTGGGGTGATCCAGTCGCCGGTCTCGACCATCTTGCGGGCGATCTCGGCATAGCGCGCCTCGGTGGTGTCGACGAAGGGCAGCCAGACCACCAGCGCCAGCCGCAGCGCCAGCAGGACAAGGAGGCCCATGATCAGGCTGCGCCGGTCGATGGGAAGCGACCGCGCCCGCTCGGCCCAACTGCGGGTAGAGGGCCGGGCGGGGATGGAAACCATGGTCATCGGGCAGGGGCCGCGTGTTGTTGCGCTGAGCCCGCTCTAGCGCGGGGGCCATGGCCGGATCGTCTCGGCCGCATTACGGTTTGGTAATGAACGATTTCCCCGGTGCGTCCGCGGCCGTGATGCGCTAGTCAGACCGCCATGAAGATCCTGCTGATCGAAGACGATGCGGAAACCGCCGACTACATCGCCGCGGGCCTGCGCGCGGAGGGTCACGGCGTGCAACTGTCGCGCGACGGGCGCGACGGCTTCCTGCGGGCGCTGGACGAGGATTTCGACGTGATGATCGTCGACCGGATGATCCCGCATCTCGACGGGCTGGCGCTGGTCAAGTCGGTGCGCAGCGCCGGCTGCACCACGCCGGTGCTGTTCCTCAGCGCCAGGGCCGCGGTGGCGGACAGGGTCGAGGGCCTGGTCTCCGGCGGCGACGATTACCTGACCAAGCCCTTCGCCTTTTCAGAGCTGTCCGCGCGGGTCAATGCCCTCGGCCGCCGCCCGGCGCTGACCGGCGAGGGCACCGAGACCCGGCTGCAGGTGGCCGATCTGCAGGTCGACCTGCTGCGCCAGACGGTGACGCGGGCGGGGCAGGCGATCGACCTGCAGCCGCGCGAGTATCGCCTGCTCTGCTTCCTGATGCGCCACTCCGATCGGGTGGTCACCCGGACGATGCTGCTGGAGGCGGTGTGGGATCTGAACTTCGATCCCAAGACCAACGTGGTGGACACCCAGATCAGCCGGCTGCGCGAGAAGATCGACAAGCCTTTCGAGACGCCGCTGATCCACACCGTGCGCGGGGTCGGATACAGCTTCCATGCCTGAGCCCGAGCGCACCCGCCGGATCCCCGGCCTGCAGCGCACCAGCCTGCGGCTGTCGCTCCAGTATTCGTTTCTCTACTCGGTCCTGGTGATCATCGTCTTCGTGGTGGCCTATGTCTTCACGCTCCACGAGATCAAGGACTGGGCGCAGGACTGGATGCGCGACGACGCCGCTGCGCTGGCGCAGCTGTTGGACAGCCAAGGGCCGGAGGCGGTGGAGGAGGCCATCGACCGTCTCGCGCAGATGGATGCCGACGAGACGCGCGCCTACGGGCTGTTCTCGGCCGAGGGCGCGCCGCGCGCCGGCACCCTGTCGCAACTGCCCGCCGCCCAGACGCGTTTCGCCAGCCGCGAGGCCCTCGGGCTCGCGCCGCATCCCGAGGGCGAGGTGTCGGGCTACTGGCTGCGCATCGAACGGCTGGGCCCCTACTGGCTGGTGCAGGGCACCAGCGACCATCTGGTCTATGAGCTGGTCGAGGCGCTCGGCGTGTCGCTGATCCTGGGCTTTCTCGCGCTGGCGATCCTCGGCATCGTGCTGGGGCGCCGGATCGGGCGGCTGACCGAGGACCGCGTCGAGGGCATCTCGGGCGTGCTGGAAGCGGCCGGGTCGGGCGATCTGCGCAGCCGGATCGCCGACCCCGGCCCGCAGGACGACCTGGGCGTTGTCGAGCGCAAGATCAACGACACGCTCGACCGCCTGCAGCGGCTGGTCGACACCCAGCAGCAGATCTCGGTCGATATCGCCCATGACCTCAGAACCCCGCTCCAGCACCTGCGCCACCGGCTCGAGGCGCTGTCCGCGGATCCGCAATTCGACGAGGGCCGCGCCGGCGCGATCGCGGTGCTGGACGGGATCGTCGAAACCTTCCAGTCGCTGCTGGACATCGCCGCGCTCGGCACCGACAGCTTCGCGATGAAGGAGGCGCCGGTTTCGGTGGCGTCCCTCTTCGACACGCTCGCGGAGCTTTACGCCGACGAGGCGCGCGCGGCGTCGATCCGGCTGAATGT
>JAGRMU010000238.1:3163-5748 GCA_020441165.1 Sedimentitalea sp. | reverse complement strand
CGATTAGACGCAACGTGCTCTAAAGATGAGAAAAGCCGCCGCGAGGGTGCGGCGGCTTGGGTCTGGCCTTGGCTTGATTTGTGACGTCAGGCTTTCCTGCGGCGGCGCGCGCCGTAGAGACCGCCCAGGGCACCGATCAGCAGCAGCCCGGAGGCGGGCAGCGGAACCAATGCCGGGTTCTGGAAGGCGATTTCCAGGGCCGCTGTGGTCGAGGAGAAGGCGATGTACTTGATCGCGAAATCCTGCTCCGCGAAGATGCTCAGCAGGGCGACGTTCTCCAGTCCAGGTTCATTTCCTTCGGGGTCGAAGACGCTGTTGATGAAGCCATTGAGAGTGTCCGCTAGCAGGAATCCGAGACTGGTCTGGTCCTCGTCGAAGAACTCGATCTCGTTATAGGAGTCGATGGATCCCCAGAGGAACGAGAACTTAGTGACACCGCTGCCGGCGAATTCCAGCGTCATCGGCGTGCCGCCGCCGTTTGTCACGCCGTCCTCCGTGGTCTTCGAGCCACCGATCGAGAAGAAGGTTTGCGTTTCGCCCAGCGGCGTGTTCTGGAAGGGCGATCGGTACGCGCCCGACTCGAACCCCGGCGGCGGCGTGACCAGCGGCGCCGACGCGGCGGTGAGACTGCCGTCGCCGAGGGGTTTGAAGGCCCCGTTGAACCACTCGGCGCCGAGCGGCGTGGTACCATCATAGGTCCCGGCATAGGCATCCGCATCGTTTCCCGATCCCTGCCGGGATGCGGCGACGATGTCGAAGGTGACGGCGGGTGCGCCGTCCGAAAAGGTGCTCACGCCGCTTCGTGTTTCCGCGGGTTTCGGGTCGAAAGTGATCGTGCCCGCGAAGGCCATGCCACCCGAGACGGCGAGCGCGCCGGCGAAAACAAATGTCGAAAATTTCATCTTACCCACTTCCCTGCTTTTTCCATTCGAACCGCTGGCTTACGGTTCCGGTTCAATTTCAGATCCCCGCCAGAATACGGGATCGGACAGGAAAGTAAAGGTCGCAGCCCCGGAACTCCTCTTGAAATCAGTAATTTATACGGATTCGTGACAGGGTTTCGCGCATTGATTGAGGGCCGCCGGCACGGTTCTACTGGCGGCTGGGCAAGGCGACGCGACACGGCGCGTGCTCACGCGTCCGCGGATTGTGCAAGGCGCCGGTTCCGTCAGCGACCGTCGGGGGCGCGACCCGTTGCGCCGCTACGCCCCGCGATTCCGATTTGCCGCCTTGCCTTCCCCGGGTCCGCGGTGGAGACTGCACGTCGAACGAGAGGGCATGGGGCGGGGCCGGCCGCGCTTGAAATCGACCCGATGGCGCCCCACCTTACTGTTCCAAAGACCGGAGATGGCCGGGCGTTGCCGCGATGCGGGACCGGTGCCATCGTGCCAATGACAAGGATAGAGCATGCAAGAGCCCCTGAATTCCTCCTACCCGGTGCTGCCGCTGCGCGACATCGTGGTCTTTCCGCACATGATCGTGCCCCTCTTCGTGGGCCGCGAGAAGTCGGTGCGCGCGCTGGAGGAGGTGATGGCCGACGACAAGCAGATCCTGCTGTCGAGCCAGATCGACCCGGCGGTCGACGATCCCGACGCCAGCGGCATCTACAAGGCTGGCGTGCTGGCCAATGTGCTGCAACTGCTGAAACTGCCCGACGGCACCGTCAAGGTGCTGGTCGAAGGCCAGGCGCGGGTGCGGATCACCGAGTTCCTGGACAATGACGCCTTCTTCGAGGCGCGTGCCGAGTACCTGACCGAGATGCCGGGCGACGTGACCACCACCGAGGCGCTGTTGCGCACTGTGGGGGCCGAGTTCGAGCGCTATGCCAAGGTGCGCAAGAACATCCCCGAGGAAGCCCTTGCGGCGGTCGGCGAGAGCACCGATCCGGCCAAGCTGGCCGACCTGGTGGCCGGCCATCTGGGCGTCGATGTCGAGAAGAAGCAGGAACTGCTCGAGACGCTCTCGATCAGCGAGCGGCTGGAGAAGGTCTATGGCTTGATGCAGGGCGAGCTGAGCGTTCTGCAGGTCGAGAAGAAGATCAAGACCCGGGTCAAGAGCCAGATGGAGAAGACCCAGCGCGAGTACTATCTGAACGAGCAGATGAAGGCCATTCAGAAGGAGCTGGGCGACGGCGAGGAAGGCGAGGGCGAGATCGCCGAGCTGGAGGCGCGCATCGCCGAGACCAAGCTGAGCAAGGAAGCGCGCGAGAAGGCCGAGGGCGAGCTGAAGAAGCTCAAGAACATGAGCCCGATGAGCGCCGAGGCGACCGTCGTGCGCAACTATCTCGACTGGATGCTGTCGATCCCCTGGGGCGTGAAGTCGCGGGTCAAGAAGGATCTGAACCAGGCCCAGAAGATCCTCGACGACGATCATTACGGGCTCGAGAAGGTCAAGGAGCGGATCGTCGAATACCTGGCGGTGCAGCAGCGCTCCAAGAAGATGAAAGGCCCGATCATGTGCCTGGTCGGCCCCCCGGGCGTCGGCAAGACCTCGCTGGGCAAGTCGGTGGCGCGGGCCACCGGGCGCGAGTTCATCCGCATCTCCCTCGGCGGGGTGCGCGACGAGAGCGAGATCCGCGGCCACCG
>JAGRMU010000238.1:0-3126 GCA_020441165.1 Sedimentitalea sp. | reverse complement strand
CGCTGAAGAAGGCGAAGACCACCAACCCGCTGATCCTTCTCGACGAGATCGACAAGATGGGCCAGGATTTCCGCGGCGATCCCGCCTCGGCGATGCTGGAGGTGCTCGACCCGGAACAGAACAACACCTTCGTGGATCACTATCTGGAGGTCGAGTATGACCTCTCGAACGTGATGTTCCTGACCACCTCGAACAGCTACAACATGCCGGGCCCGCTTCTGGACCGGATGGAGATCATCCCGCTTGCGGGCTATACCGAGGACGAGAAGCGCGAGATCGCCAAGCAGCACCTGATCCCCAAGCAGATCAAGAACCACGGTCTGAAGGCGAAGGAGTTCCAGCTGACCGACGCGGCGCTGACCGCGATCATCCGCACCTACACCCGCGAGGCGGGGGTGCGGAACCTCGAGCGCGAGATCGCCAAGGTGGCGCGCAAGTCGCTGACCCGGATCATCCGCAAGGATGCGACGAGCGTGGTGGTGACGCCCGAGAACCTGGGCGATTTCCTGGGCGTGCCCAAGTATCGCTATGGTCTGGCCGAGCAGGAGGACCAGATCGGTGTGGTCACCGGGCTGGCCTATACCTCGGTGGGCGGCGAGCTTCTGCAGATCGAGGCGCTGCGCCTGCCGGGCAAGGGCCGGATGAAGACCACCGGCAAGCTGGGCGACGTGATGAAGGAGTCGATCGACGCGGCTTCGAGCTATGTGCGCTCGATCAGCCCCTCGATCGGGGTCAAGCCGCCGAAGTTCGACGCGATCGACATCCATGTCCATGTCCCCGACGGGGCGACGCCCAAGGACGGGCCCTCGGCCGGTCTGGCGATGGTCACCTCGATCGTCTCGGTGCTGACCCAGATCCCGGTGCGCAAGGACATCGCGATGACCGGCGAGGTCTCGCTGCGCGGCAATGCGATGCCGATCGGCGGGCTCAAGGAGAAGCTGCTGGCGGCGCTCAGGGGCGGCATCAAGACGGTGCTGATCCCGGCCGAGAACGAGAAGGATCTCGCCGAGATCCCCGACAACGTGAAGCAGGGGCTGAAGATCATCCCGGTGAGCCACGTCTCCGAGGTTCTGGAGCAGGCGCTGGTGCGCAAGCCCGAGCCGATCGACTGGGACGAGGCCGCCGAGGAAGAGGCCGCCGCCCGCAAGGCGGCGCTGGCCCCGGGCGACGAGAGTGCCGGCGCCACCGCGCATTGACGGTGCCTGGCAGGTGAGGACGCGGGGGCGGATCTTTCGGGGTCCGCCCCTTCGCGTTGCGGGGCGAAAATCTCGCACGCCAAGCGCGAATTCGCTGGGAAAGCCGCCCGTTCCGCGCGAGACTGCGCCCGAAACGGGGCGCTCCCCCGCACTCCAGAGGCGAGGACGACATGGCCGATACACCCAACCGGACAGAGGGCGGCACGGCGAAACCCGCCGGCACGGCAGCACGGCGCAAGGCCGGGGCCAAACCGGCCGCGGCAGGGGCCAGGCGGGCCGCGGCGAGCCAGGCGGGGGCCGAGGCGGGCGGCACCGACCTGAACAAGAAGGCGCTGATCGAGGCGGTGGTCGCGCGGTCGGGGATCAAGCAGAAGGACGCCAAGCCGGTGATCGAGGCGATGCTGGCGGTGCTGGGCGAGACCATCGCCGAAGGCCGTGAGCTGAACCTGCCGCCGCTGGGCAAGCTGAAGGTCAACCGCAGCGTCGAGAAGCCCAATGCACGGGTGATCGTCTGCCGGTTGCGCCAGCGCAAACCCGGGGCAGGGGCGGGGAAAGACCCTCTTGCACCGGGCGGCGACGAGGGGTAAGACCCCCGCGCATGGGTGATTAGCTCAGTGGTAGAGCGCTTCGTTCACATCGAAGATGTCAGCGGTTCAAATCCGTTATCACCCACCATGACACTGTCTGCATAATCAGTGACTTGCACGATCCGGCGTGATCGCGGCAAGTCGCTGAGCACATCTTCTGCTGCAAATCTGCTGCACCGACGCTCTCCAAACACGGAGAAAACGGGTATGGCATCGATCATCAAGCGACCGAACGGCAGGTGGCAGGCGCAGGTTCGCACGAACGGACACAGCAGCACGAAGACCTTCGCCAAGCGCGCGGATGCAAACAAGTGGGCGCGCGAAATGGATTTGCAGGCAGAGCGCGGAGAGGTCGTGGACGTTCGCGCACTGCGCGCTGTCGTGCTCGGCGATGTTCTGCGCCGGTACAAGGATGAAGTCTGCACGCAGAAGAAGGCGGGTCACAATGAGCGCTATGCACTGAAAGCGATGTTGCGCGACAAGCGCATCGCTGAGGCACGGCTTGACAGGCTGTCGGAACGAACCGTCGCGGAGTGGCGTGACGGGTGGCTCTCACGGCTGGCACCGGCATCGGTGAGCCGATACCTGGGCTTGATCCAACATGCCCTCGATGTCGCCAGACGTGAGTGGGACGTGCCGTTGAGCGAAAACGTGGTGCAGAAGGTGCGCCGCCCCCGGATCGACAACCGCAGGGAACGGCGGGTTCAGGCAGACGAGCGCGCAGCAGTCTTCGATGCCGCCGAACGCTACCGAAACCCGCTTATGCGCCCGTTGATCGTTCTCGCGATAGAGACAAGCATGCGGCGCGGTGAGTTGCTTGCGCTTCGCCAGCAGGATGTTGACCTGAACCTCCGCGTGTGTCGGCTGCGCACGTCCAAGAACGGTCATCCGCGCACCGTGCCGCTGTCTCCGGCGGCCATTGCGGTCATCGAACAGGTGCAGATGATGCATGATGACGAGCGCTTGTTTCCGATGAAGGCAAACGCGGTGCAACTCGCTTGGCGGCGCATCCGTGAGCGTGCTGGCGTATCCGACATGCGGTTCCATGACCTTCGCCACGAGGCAATCAGCAGCTTGTTCGAGCGTGGTCTTTCGATGCCGGAGGTGGCGCTCTGCTCAGGCCATCGCGATGCGCGGATGTTGATGCGGTACACCCACCTCAGTGCCGTGCAGCTTGCCGAGAAGCTCTGAGAGTTGCTCCGGACAAATCGTTCTTCTGTACGCCTCTCCTCGGTCTGGCGCGGTCGGCTGCAAACGTAGCCGACTGCACTGCCCTGCACCGGTCGCTGCCACAATCCCCCCGCCGATTTCCAAAAAGTGCGCATTCCGGGGCCATCCGGTCA
>JAGRMU010000237.1:2869-8382 GCA_020441165.1 Sedimentitalea sp. | reverse complement strand
AGATGCGCACGTCCATCGCCCGGTCGAAGCTTTCGCCGGCGCCGCCGCCGAGCGCGTCCTGCATCTGGCCGCGGCTGATCAGGCGCCGGGGGTTCTCCAGGAAGAGGCGCAGCACTTCGCCCTCGGCATGGCTGAAGGTCACCTGCGCGCCGGTCTCGTCCTCCAGCAGGTAGCGGTCGAAATGCGCCGTCCAGCCGCCGAAGCGGGCGGTGGTGCCGGCCTGCGGGGCGGGGCGGTTGCCGCGCAGACGGGCGCGGATGCGGGCCACCACCTCGGCCGGATCGAAGGGCTTGGTGATGTAGTCGTCGGCGCCCAGCTCCAGCCCGGTCACCCGGTCCTGCACCTGCGCCCGGCCCGAGATGATGATCACCGCCGCGCCCTGCTCCAGCGCCAGCCGGTGCACCAGCGCCAGCCCGTCGGTGTCGGGCAGCGACAGGTCCACCAGACAGACATCCGGGGTCACGCGTTTCAGGAAGGCCTCGAATTCGCGGGCGCGGGCGAAGCTCTGGATGCGAAAGCCTGCCTCCTGCAGGACCTCGGCGAGCATCTGGCGGATCTCGGGCTCGTCGTCGAGGATGGTGACCAGCGGCGCCTTCACGGCCGCGCCTCGCCCGGGATCAGCGCCGCCAGATCGGCCGCGGCGAAGGGCTTGCGCAGCACGGGGGCGCGGGCCTGCGCGGCGCGGTGCAGCGGGTCGGTGGGCGGCAGCGAGGTCATCAGCAGGCAGGGCGGCCCGGTGCCGGCGATCCGGGCCAGCAGGTCGAGACCGGTGCCATGCCCCTGCAGGCGGATGTCGGAAAGCACCAGCGCGATCTGCGGCAGATCGGCGACCAGCGCCGTGGCCTCATCGGCCGAGGTCGCCTCGATCACCGAGAAGCCCAGCTCGATCAGCATGTCGCGCACCGAGGCGCGCAGCCCGTCGCTGTCCTCGACCAAAAGCGCCAGCCCGCCGCTGGCCGCGGGCGCGGCGCGATAGGGCAGGCGCAGGGTGACGCTGGCGCCGCTGCCGGTATTGGCCAGCCGCAGGTCGCCCCCGGCCAGCTTGGCGGTGTCCCAGACCATCGGCAGGCCCAGCCCCGAGCCCTCGCCGCCCTTGGTGGTGAAGAACGGCTCCAGCGCCCGTTCCAGCGCCTCGGACGAGAAGCCGGGGCCGGTGTCGGAGACGCGGAACTCGATCCAGGTGCGGCCCACCGCATGGGCGCTGAGGGTGATCTGCCCGGTGGCGCCGCAGGCGTCGCGGGCGTTCAGGATCAGGTTCAGCAGCGCGTCCTGCACCATGCCCGCATCCAGCAGCAGCCGGTCCTCGGGCATGTGATCGAGCACGCTGAGGCCGAGGCCGGGCGGCAGGCTGGGGGTGGCCAGCGTCTTCATGTCCTCGAGCAGCACGTGCAGGTCGGTCGGGTGCAGGCGCAGGGTGCGCCGTCCGGTCATGTCGGCGATCCGGTTCAGCAGCCGCCCACCGCGCCGCGCCGCCGCCTGCGTGGCGGCGACCAGCCCCGCCGCATCCGGGTCGAGGGGCATCCTGGCCAGCTTGCTCTGCATGCCGAGGATGATGGTCAGAAGGTTCGAGAAATCATGCGCCAGCCCGCTGGTCAGCTGCGCCGCCATCGCCCGGCGGCGCGACTGCTGCAGGGCGACGCGGGCCTGGGTCTCCTCGGTCACGTCCATCGACAGGATATAGACGCCGCCATCGGCATCGGGGGTGAAGGCGGCACGAATCCGGCGCGAGGCGTGGTCCTCGGTGAACTCGAAGACCGGGCTCTGGCCGGCATAGGCCGCGGCCAGGTAGGGCTCGACCCGGGCGAAGGACGCCGCCCCCATCGCCTCGGAGATGTGCAGCCCGACGATCTCGGAGGGGCGGCCGGGCAGCACCGCGCTGAGCCGGCGGTTGGAATAGGTATAGCGGCCGGAGGCGTCGAGATGCGCGATATGGGCGGGCATCATCTCGGTGGTCAGGCGGGTGCGCTCCTCGCTCTGGGTCAGCTGCCGCTTGGCCTCCTCCAGCGCGGTGATGCTGGCGGCGAGCCGGCGGTTGGCGGCGGTCAGCTCCTCGGTATAGGCCAGAACCTGGCCCGACAGCTCTTCCGAGCGGGCGCGCAGCAGTTCCTCGGCGCGCTTCGTTGCAGTGATGTCGGTATAGACCGCGACCCAGCCGCCCTGCGGCAGCGGCGAGCCCTCGACCGAGATCGTGCGGCCATTGGCGCGGGTGCGCTCCATGTAATGCGGCGCGAAGGCGCGGGCCTGCTCGACCTTGCCCGCCACGAAGTCTTGCAGATCGCCGATGGGTCCGTATTCGCCGCTCGCCGCCAGATGCCGGACCGTGTCCTCGAACCGGGCGCCGGGCTCCAGCAGTGCCTCGGGCAGGTCGAACATCTCGCGGAAGCGCCGGTTGCACAGCACCAGGCGCAACTCGCGGTCATAGATGGTCAGCGCCTGGGCGATCAGGTTCAGCCCGGCGGTGGTCAGGGCCTTGGTCTGCGCGTCGCTCCGGTCCAATGGCGGGTCGCCCTTCTGACATATCGCTAGGGTATGATGCGTGGGTTCTCAATTGCAACGCCGCAGACCGATCCGGGCGCCGTCCCCGATCCCCGACGCGCCGCCCAAAGGTGGACGCGATCCCCTGCGCGCGGGGCGCAACGGATCGCAAAGCACCCATCCTGGTCCAGCCTCCGCGCGTGGCGGGCTGTTACAATTCGTAAGGATTGGGAAAACATCAGGAAAAAGTTGACGCCGACAAGCGATGCGGCTTTTGTGGGCGCAGAATTGCTGCAAGCAATCGCGGGCCGGCGCGCATGGCGCCGGAAGGGGAGGAACGGACCTTGGCTCAGTCGCAAAACGGCTCGGGAGATCTGCAGTCGATTCCGGCCCTGCTGGCGCGCAACGCGGCGCAGTTCGCAAGCGCGACCGCCTATCGCGAGAAGGAATTCGGGATCTGGCAGAGCTGGACCTGGGCCGAGACCGAGAAGGAGATCGAGGCGCTGGCGCTGGGGCTGATCAACCTCGGCGTCAACGAGGGCGATTTCATCGCCGTGATCGGCCGCAATCGCCCCTATCTCTACTGGTCGATGGTCGCGGCGCAGTCGGTCGGCGCGGTGCCGGTGCCGCTCTACCAGGACGCCAATGCCGAGGAAATGGCCTATGTTATGGACCATTGCGGCGCCCGGGTCGCCATCGTCGAGGACCAGGAGCAGGTCGACAAGGTGATCGACATCCAGGAGCAGCTGCACCAGTTCGAACACATGATCTATGTCGACCAGCGGGGCCTGCGCAAATACGACCACCGCCAGCTGCACCGTTTCGTCGATATCCAGGAGCAGGGACGGGCGGCGCATTACGAGTTCATCGACGAGTTGAAGGCGCGCCGCGCCAGGCTGGATTACGACAGCACCTGCGTGATGCTCTACACCTCGGGCACCACCGGCAAGCCCAAGGGCGTGGTGCTGTCCAACCGCAACGTCATCGAGACCTCGAAATCCTCGGCCGCCTTCGATCATCTGACGCAGTCCGAGGAGATCCTGGCCTACCTTCCGATGGCCTGGGTGGGCGATTTCATCTTCTCCATCGGCCAGGCCTACTGGTGCGGGTTCTGCGTGAACTGCCCGGAAAGCGCCGACACGATGATGACCGACCTGCGCGAGATCGGGCCGACCTACTATTTCGCGCCACCGCGGGTCTTCGAGACCCAGCTGACCAACGTGATGATCCGGATGGAGGATGCCAGCCCGCTGAAGAAGCGGATGTTCGATCACTACATGGCCCATGCCCGCAAGGTCGGCCCGGACATCCTCGACGGCAAGCCGGTGAGCGCCGCGGACCGGATGAAGTACCAGATCGGCAACGTGCTGGTCTACGGGCCGCTGAAGAACACGCTGGGGTTCAGCCGGGTGCGCGTCGGCTACACCGCCGGCGAGGCGATCGGGCCGGAGATCTTCGATTTCTACCGCTCGCTGGGGATCAACCTCAAGCAGCTCTACGGGCAGACCGAGGCGACGGTGTTCATCACCGCCCAGCCCGACGGCGAGGTGCGCAGCGACACGGTGGGCGTGCCCTCGCCCGGCGTCGAGCTGAAGATCGCCGAGAGCGGCGAGGTCTTTTATCGCAGCCCCGGCGTCTTCGTCGAATATTACAAGAACCCCGAGAGCACCGCCTCGACCAAGGATGCCGAGGGCTGGGTGGCGACCGGGGACGCCGGCTTCATCGAGGAGAGCACCGGGCACCTGCGGATAATCGACCGCGCCAAGGACGTGGGCAAGATGGCGGACGGCAGCCTCTTCGCGCCGAAATACGTCGAGAACAAGCTGAAGTTCTATCCCAACATCCTCGAGGCGGTGGTCTTCGGCAACGGGCGCGAGGAATGCACCGCCTTCATCAACATCGACCTCTCGGCGGTGGGCAACTGGGCCGAGCGCAACAACATCGCCTATGCGTCCTACCAGGAGTTGGCGGCGCATCCGCACGTGATGGACACGATCCAGAGCCATGTCGAGGAGGTCAACCGCTCGGTCGCCGAGGACGCGATGCTGTCCGGCTGCCAGGTGCACCGCTTCGTGGTGCTGCACAAGGAGCTGGATGCGGACGACGGCGAGCTGACCCGCACCCGCAAGGTGCGCCGGCGGATCATCGAGGAGAAATACGCCGACATCATCGCCGCGCTCTATGACGGATCCGACAAGATCAGCACGGTGACCGAGGTGACCTACGAGGACGGGCGCAAGGGATCGATCAAGGCGACGCTGGAGATCCGCGACGCCAGGGTGCTGCCGGTCGCCCCGCAGAAGGTGGCGGCGGAATGAAGGGCCGGATCTTGGACGGACGGGCGCCGCTCGACCTGCGGTCATCGCCCCGCCCGCCGTCCCGTGCGGCGCTGCGCGGCAAACGGGAAGGAATTTCAGATGCTTGACGCCTCCGAGGGCTATACCACCGCGGACGGTCGCAAGATCGGCGGAGTGGTGATGGACATGCGCAACATCACCCTGCGCTTCGGCGGGGTGGAGGCGATCAAGGACATCAGCTTCGACATCCGCGAGGGCGAGATTCGGGCGATCATCGGGCCGAACGGGGCCGGCAAGTCGTCGATGCTGAACGTGATCTCGGGCTTCTACGTGCCGCAGGAGGGCGAGGTCTGGTTCCGGGGCGAGCGGCGGCCGCAGATGAAGCCTTTCGAGGTGGCGCGCCAGGGCATCGCGCGGACCTTCCAGAACATCGCGCTCTTCGAGGGGATGAGCGTGCTGGACAACGTGATGACCGGCCGGCTGACCCACATGAAGAGCGGCATCCTCGCCCAGGCGATCTGGAAGGGGAAGGCCGAGGCGGAGGAGACGGCGAACCGCGAGATCGCCGAAAAGATCATCGACTTCCTGGAGATCCAGCATATCCGCAAGACTCCCGTCGCGCGGCTGCCCTACGGGCTCAAGAAACGGGTCGAGCTGGCGCGCGCGCTCGCCGCGCAGCCCAAGCTGCTGCTGCTGGACGAGCCGATGGCGGGGATGAACGTCGAGGAGAAGGAGGACATG
>JAGRMU010000237.1:2585-2801 GCA_020441165.1 Sedimentitalea sp. | reverse complement strand
GACCGGGTGGTGGTGATGGATTACGGCAAGAAGATCGGCGACGGCACGCCCGACGAGGTGCGCAACAACCAGGACGTGATCGACGCCTATCTCGGCGTGCAGCACTAGGGGACGGCAGATGCTTTACGATATCTTCATTGCGCCATTCGCGGACATGATCGCGGCCCCCGACTTTCTGATGCAGGTGATCTGGGAGGGCCTGGTCTCGGGCATCCT
>JAGRMU010000237.1:0-2528 GCA_020441165.1 Sedimentitalea sp. | reverse complement strand
CCCAGGGGATCATGGTGGTCTTCGCGGCGCTCACCCTCGTGGGCTTTCACGAAATGGGCGTGCCGGCGTGGATCAGCGTGGCGCTGACGCTGGGGGTGATGTTCCTGCTGGCGGTCTCGATCGAACGGGTGGTGCTCCGCCCGCTGGTGGGACAGCCCGACATCATCCTGTTCATGGCGACCATCGGCATCACGCTGTTCCTGATCGGCTTCGGCGAGATCATTTTCGGTGGCGAGAACAAGGTGATGATCACCGAAGAGCTGGGCATTCCCACCGGTTCCTGGTCGCTGGAGCCGTTCGGAGGTCTGCTGCTGCTCGAGCAGAAGGACGTCACCGCGGTCGCGGTCGGCGCGATGCTGGTCGCCGGACTTCTGGTCTTTCTCAACCGCACCCAGATGGGCCGCGCGATCCGGGCGCTGGGCGACGATTCGCAGGCGGCGCTGTCGGTGGGCATCTCGCTGCGAACGATCTGGGTGCTGGTCTGGTTCATCGCCGGCATCATCGCGCTGGTCACCGGGATCGCCTGGGGCGCGCGGGCGGGGGTGAGCTTTGCGCTCGAGGTCATCGCCTACAAGGCGCTGCCGGTGCTGATGCTGGGCGGGCTGGAAAGCATCGCCGGCGCGATCGTCGGCGGGCTGATGATCGGCGTGCTGGAAAAGCTGTTCGAGATCTACTGGGGCCAGCCGCTGCTGGGCGGCAACACCGAGACCTGGTTCGCCTTCGTGCTGGCGCTGATCGTGCTCCTGTTCCGGCCACAGGGGCTGTTCGGGGAACGCATCATCGAAAGGGTGTGACCGGCGCGTCGGCGCCGGCGAAACGGACACCATCGAGGCAACGGGCAACGCGGTCGCCCCTCACGACAAGGACGGTTCGGAATGTTCTACAGAACGGCGGGACAATACAAGGTCAGCTACAAGGCCGATCAGGCGCTGTTTCCGGTTCGCCAGGATGCGGTACTGCTGGCGCTGGTGCTGCTTCTGGCCTGGGTGGTGTTCCCGCTGACCGCCAGCGAGTTCACCTTCCAGACATTGCTGATCCCGATCCTGATCTATTCGCTGGCCGCGCTGGGGCTGAACATCCTGACCGGCTATGCCGGCCAGCTGAGCCTCGGGACCGCGGCATTCATGGGCGTCGGTGCCTATGCCTGCTACAAGATGATCACGCTGATGCCCTGGATGAGCCCGATCGTCGCGATCCTGCTGTCGGGCGCGTTCAGCGCCGGGATCGGCGTCGCCTTCGGCATCCCGAGCCTGCGGATCAAGGGCTTCTACCTGGCCATCGCCACGCTGGCGGCGCAGTTCTTCCTGGTCTGGCTCTTCGAGAAATGGGCCTGGCTCTACAACTACAACGCCAGCGGCGCCATCCAGGTGCCGAACATCAAGAGTTTCGGCGTCTACATCGCCGGCCCAGAGGCCGCGTCGGTCGTGCAGTATTACGTGGTGCTGGCGATCGTGACGCTGATCACCGTGGTCTCGATCAACCTCACGCGCGGCACCCAGGGGCGGATCTGGAAGGCGACGCGGGACATGGATTTTGCTGCCGAACTGATCGGCATCAACCTGATGAAGTCGAAACTGACCGCCTTTGCTTTCTCCTCCTATATCGTCGGGGTGGCGGGCGCGCTTTTCGTCTTCATGTGGCGCGGCGCGGCCGAGCCGAACCTCTTCGACATCCCGCTCAGCTTCCGGATCCTGTTCATCGCCATCATCGGCGGGCTGGGCTCGATCATGGGCAACTATCTGGGCGCGATCCTGATCGTCGGCCTTCCGGTGGTGCTGGGCACCTTGCCAGCCGCGCTGGGCTTGCATGTCGAATCGGCGATGGTCGAACATCTCAACACCATGATCGTCGGGGCGCTGATCATCTTCTTTNTGATCGTCGAGCCGCACGGACTGGCGCGTCTCTGGGCGCTGATCCGGGAAAAACTCATCATCTGGCCATTTCCGCACTAACCATTCAGGAACGATCGCGGAAATGGCCATCACTCAAACCAAGGGAGGACGTAACTTGAAACTTTCAGCAATATTTGCCGCCACCTGTGCGGTGTCGATCGCGGCCGGGGCCGCGGGGGCGCAGCAACTGAACCTGCCCAACCTCAGCTACCGGACCGGTCCCTTCGCGTCGACGGGCACACCGGTGATGAACGGTCAGTCCGATTACTTCGCGATGCTGAACGCCCGCGACGGCGGCATCGGCGGCATCATGGCGAACGCCTTCGAATGCGAGACCGGCTACAACACCGAGAAGGGTGTCGAATGCTATGAGAAGACCAAGGGCGATGCGCTGGTGACACAGCCCTGGTCGACCGGCATCACCCTGCAGGTCCTGCCCAAGACCAACGTGGACGAGATCCCGATCCTGGCGCCGGGCTACGGCTTTTCGGCGATGGCCCATGGCGAGGTGTTCAAATGGGCCTTCAACATGCCCTCCTCGTACTGGGATGCGGCCTCGATGATCCTCAAGGGCCTCGGCGGCGAGGACATGAGCGGGCTTGCGGGCAAGAAGATCGCCTTCCTGCATCTCGATCA
>JAGRMU010000236.1 GCA_020441165.1 Sedimentitalea sp. | reverse complement strand
CCGCGGCGCTTGAGCGCTTCGTTGTAGGCCGGCCAGTTCCTGGTCTTGTATGCGGGGGGTGTGGGTCTGCTCGTGTCCTCCAGCTACCACGCTGGATTCACGTGATGAATCCGTCACGTGATTCGTGCAACAGAGCCGCAAAGGACCCCGAAAGGTCGGCGGCTATTTTTTCGCCGAACCAAGACGGGCAAACCGTTCAGCATCCCGCTGACGCCCGACCTCGAATATGTCGTGGACACGACTCCGAAGGATCAGGAATTTCTGCTGGTTTCTCTCGAGGGCCGGCCTCTGCGTCCAGAAAGAGCCTCTGGTATCGTCCGGGCGCTCAAGACCAGGGCGATCGCGAGGAACCCAGGCTGCATCCGGGAGGATTTGAGTTTGTATGACATGCGGGGAACTGCTGCGACCAACCTGATCCGCGCAGACTGCTCGTTGCGCGAGATCGCGACCTACATGGGCTGGGGGCTGAGGCACGCGTCGAACATCATCGAGACCTATGTTCGCCTGGTGCCGGAGGAATCCGACCGGGTCGCAGAAAAACTCCACCGGTTATCGGAGGCAGAGAGCCAGCGGCAGGACGTTTCATAGGCCGCTCAGCCAGCTATCCTTCGAAGATCAGCATCGCCGCCGGACCCGTTCCGGCGGCTTTCTTGCGCATGCAGCATGCAGGCCCTGGACGGTTCGGTTTGTAAACTAACATGTAAACCGGGTGTAAACCGGCCGATTGCACCGGTGTGTTACCATGCTAAGTCATTGAAAGGATTTGGAGGCGAGTAGGAGAATCGAACTCCTGTGCACGGATTTGCAATCCGCTGCGTAACCACTCCGCCAACTCGCCGAAGGTTCGGGTTTTCTACGGATTTCCGGCCCCGGCTGCAAGCGGTTATCGCGGTGGGGCCAGCGCCCGCATCCGGTGCCTATGAGCCGCGCCTCTTGGCCATGAAGGCCAGCCGTTCGAAGAGATGCACGTCCTGCTCGTTCTTCAGCAGCGCGCCGTGCAGGCGGGGCAGGGCGCTGGCGCCATCGCGCTTGAGATCCTCGGCGGTCAGATCCTCGGCCAGGAGCAGCTTCAGCCAGTCGAGCACCTCGGAGGTCGAGGGCTTCTTCTTCAGGCCGGGCTGCTCGCGCAGCTCGTAGAACTGGGTGAGCGCGGTGGTCAGCAGGCGCTCCTTGATGCCGGGATGATGCACCTCGACGATCCGGCGCAGGGTCGGCTCGTCCGGGAAGCGGATGTAGTGGAAGAA
>JAGRMU010000029.1:9021-11455 GCA_020441165.1 Sedimentitalea sp. | reverse complement strand
TCGGCGCCAGCGTGCAGTTCTCCAGGATGGTCAGATGCGGGAAGAGGTTGAAGTGCTGGAAGACCATGCCGACCTCGCGGCGGATCTTGTCGATGTTCTTCAGATCGTTCGAAAGCTCGGTCCCGTCCACCACGATGCGGCCCTTCTGGTGCTCTTCCAGCGCGTTGATGCAGCGGATCAGGGTCGACTTGCCCGACCCGGAGGGGCCGGCGATGACGATCCGCTCACCGCGATTGACGGTCAGGTCGATGTCGCGCAGCACGTGGAAGGTGCCGAACCACTTGTTCATCTTGACGATCTCGATGGCCACCTCGTCCGAGACGGTGAGGTTGGACGGGTCGAGATCGGTTTCGAATGCCGGATCGGACATGCCGGGTTTCCTTATCTGTGGCCGGTCCGGAGCTTGCGCTCCAGATACATGGAATAGCGGGACATGGAGAAGCAGAGGACGAAGAAGATCAGGGCGATGAAGCCGTAGAGCTCCCAGACGATGCCGTTCCAGTTGGAATCGGCGCGAATCGCGGTGCTCAGCCCCAGCGGGTCGAGAAGCCCGATGATCGAGACCAGCGTGGTGTCCTTGAAGACGCCGATGAAGGTGCCGACGATGCCGGGGATCGAGATCTTCAGCGCCTGCGGCATGATGATCAGCCGCTGCGACTGCCAGTAGTTCAGGCCCAGGCTGTCGGCGCCCTCGTACTGGCCCTTGGGCAGCGCCGCCAGACCGCCGCGGATCACCTCGGCCATGTAGGCCGCGGCGAAGAGCGTCACCATGATCAGCACCCGCAGGATGATATCGAAATTCGTCCCCGGCGGCATGAAGATGTTGAGCAGCGAGGAGGCCACGAACAGCAGGGTGATCAGCGGCACGCCGCGGATGAACTCGATGAACCCGACGCAGAGATACTTGACGATCATCAGGTCCGACTGCCGCCCCAGCGCCAGCACGATGCCCAGCGGCAGCGAACAGGCGATGGCGACGACGCCGATGGTGATCGACAGCATGAAGCCGCCGAACTTGCGGCTCTCGACCGTCTCGATGGCCAGCGGCGCGATGCCTTGCAGCGCATCGACGACCGGCCCGGACAGGACCAGCCACCAGATCAGGGCAAGGACCACGCCGGCGAGAATGCCGAGCAACTCGCTGCTGGCGGCGCTGACCGCCCGGTAGGCGAAAAAGCCGATGACGAAGCCGGCGGCGGCGGCGAGCGGCGCCCAGATCGTGCCACCCCAGAGCAGCCAGGGGAAGAGGAACGGATAGACCGCCGAGAACCAGATCAGCCGGCCCGGCACGCTGCCGGCGAAGAGGATCGGCGCCAGCGCCACACCGAGCAGGATGAAGGCCGCGATCGGCCGCCAGTAGAGCTCGGGCGGGTAGAAGCCGAACATGAACTGAATCCAGCGCTCGTTGATCACCGCCCAGCAGGCGCCGCCATAGCCCGCCTCGGCGATGATCTCGCGGCAGTCACTCAGCGAGGATGCGTTCCAGGTCGGCGAGTAGAACCAGGGCAGCGCATGGGACAGGATCGCGTAGATCAGCCCCAGCGACAGGACGGTCAGGATCGAGTTGAACCAGCCCGAAAAGAGGTTCGCCCGCATCCAGCCGATGGCCCCGATCGAGGTCGCCGGCGGATCCTGCTGCGGCAGCATGGTGTCGCGCGTGTAGGCGGCGGTATGGGCGTGGGCGTCGCTCATCTCAGCGCTCCCTCAGCTTCACGGATTCGTTGTACCAGTTCATCACCGCCGAGATGCTCAGGCTGATGGTCAGGTAGATCAGCATCAGCAGCAGGATGCATTCCAGCTCGCGCCCGGTCTGGTTCAGGGTGATCCCGCCCAGGGTGCCGGTGATGTCCATGTACCCCACCGCGATGGCCAGCGACGAGTTCTTGGTCAGGTTCAGGTATTGCGAGATCAGCGGCGGCACGATCACCCGCAACGCCTGCGGCAGGATCACCAGAGACATGATCCGGTTCGGCCGCAGACCCAGCGCCGCGGCGGCCTCGGTCTGGCCGTGCGAGATCGCGAGGATGCCGGCGCGGACGATCTCGGCGATGAAAGCGGCGGTGTAGAGCGAGAGGGCCAGCCAGAGCGCAATGAACGAGTTGCGCAGGTAGATGCCGCCCTGGAAGTTGAACCCCTTGAGCTCTGGATAGCCGAGGTGGAACCGGGTCACCATCAGAACCGCGATCACCGGCACCACCACGAGGCCGAGGCGCAGATACCAGGTGGTCGGCCGGTCCCCGGTCGCCTCCTGGATGCGGTCGGCGCGGCGCTTGACCAGATGCGCGGCCCAGAGGCCCAGCCCCAGCGCGGCCAGGATCGCCAGCAGATCGATGCTGACATCGAAGCGCAGCCGCGTGTTCGCGAACATGTGGAACTCGCCGAAGCTGGCGGCGAAGAGCGGCTCGGGGATGTAGAAGCCGCGATTGGTCAGCGC
>JAGRMU010000029.1:0-8958 GCA_020441165.1 Sedimentitalea sp. | reverse complement strand
GTCTCGATCAGGATCGCCATGGTGAAGACGATCCACAACAGCACCGGCACGTTGCGGAAGAACTCGACATAGATCGTCATGATGCGGCCGATCAGCCAGTTGTTCGACAGGCGCAGCACCCCGACGAGCACCCCGACCAGGGTGGCCGTGGCACAGCCCAGAACGGCGATGACGAGCGTGTTCAGCAGCCCGATGAAGGCCGCCCGAAGATGCGTGTCCTGCGAGTCGTAATCCAGCAGCCGCTGGTTGATGTCATAGCCGGAGGCTTCGGTGAAGAAGCTGAAATCGATGGGTTTTCCCAGGGCGGCGAGGTTCTGGGCGGTGTTGCTGATCAGCCAGGCGGCGAGCAGCATGAAGGCGAACATCGCGATGACCTGGATCGTGGCCGACCGGAATCGCGTGTCGTAAAGGAGCATCGACAGCCGGAACTGCCCCTTCTGAGGGTCGGTAACTGTGCTCATCGCCAGATGTCCCTGTTGTGTCCCGGTCCTGTCCCAGGGCGGGGTTCGTTCCCCGCTCCCCGAAGCCCGGGCTGGTCTGCAGATGCGAAAGGGGCGCAGGTTTCCCTGCGCCCCGCTTCGCGTGTCTTACCGGAACGGCGGCGAGTAGAGCAGGCCGCCATCGGTCCACTGCGCGTTCAGGCCGCGCGCCAGGCCGATCGGGGTTTCCTCGCCGATGTTCTTGGCGAAGATCTCTCCGTAGTTGCCGCTCGCCATGATCGCGCGCTTGGCCCATTCGGCATCCAGGCCGATCATCTCGCCGAGGTTGCCCTCGGTGCCGAGCAGACGGTTGATCTCGGGATTGTCGGTCGGGTTGGCAGCCAGCTCGGCGACGTTGGCCGAGGTGATGCCCATCTCTTCTGCCGCGATCAGCGCGTTCAGCGTCCAGCGCGCCAGATCGCCCCATTCGTTGTCGCCGTGGCGGACCAGCGGGCCGAGCGGCTCCTTCGAGATGATCTCGGGCAGCAGGATATGCGCCGAGGGATCCTCGAAGGTGGCGCGGGTCGCGGCCAGGCCCGAGGCGTCGGTGGTGTAGACGTCGCAGGCGCCGGCCAGGTACTGCTGCTGGGCCTCGGCGTTGGTTTCGATCGGGACCGGCTCATAGCTGATGTTGTTCGAGCGGAAGAAATCCGCCAGGTTCAGCTCGGTCGTGGTGCCGGTCTGGATGCAGACCGTGGCGCCGTCGAGATCCTTGGCAGACGACACGCCGAGCGCCTTGGGCACCATGAAGCCCTGGCCGTCATAGTAGTTGACGCCGATGAAATCGAACTTGAGGTCCGTGTCGCGGCTGAAGGTCCAGGTGGTGTTGCGCGCCAGCAGGTCGATCTCGCCCGAGGCGAGCGCGGTGAACCGGGTCTTGGGGGTGGTCGGGACGAACTCGACCGCGGTCGCGTCGCCCAGCACCGCGGCGGCGACGGCGCGGCACACGGCCACGTCGAACCCCTGCCATTCACCGTTGGCGTCCGGCGCGCCGAACCCTGCCAGACCGGTCACGACGCCGCAGATCAGCTTGCCGCGAGCCTTGACGTCGTCGAGTGTGCCCGCTGCAGCAGCGCCTGCTGCCAGGCCGGCCACGGTGATCGCGCCAAGTAGTACGGATTTTCTCATGTCTTACCTCTTCCTGATTTTCCGCCTCCCTGCGGGGCGGTTAGCCGGGCATTGGATATGCCCGTAAACACCGATAAAGGGGACTCCCCTCAGTGCAGGGGAGTTTGGGCGCAATCATCCACAAAGGTCAAGGGAGCGTTCGTACAAATCCCCGCGCTCGGGCGGGGTTTCCGTCAAGTCAGCCGCTCGCGTGCAACCTGGGCGGTCATGCGGCGTCGAAAAACCGCTTGGCGTGCAGGAAAGCCTGGCGCTTGACCTCGGCCGCGGCCTGCGCCTCGTCATCAGCGCCCCAGTGCTCTTCCTGCCAGAGCTCGTCGAGGCGCGAGAGCGTCCAGAGCGCGTCCGGGTCCTGCCAGTCGAGCGCGGCGGCAAATCCCAGGACCAGCGAGCCGGACAGGCTGACCAGATCGTGAAACCCCGCCAGTTGGAACGGGTCCATCGCGTGCACCCGCGCCGAGAGCGCCGCCAGCGCCTCGGGCGCCTGCGGCAGGTGCACCACGCCGGTGCGCGGCGCCAGAGGCGCGCCCAGCTCCCGCGCCGCCCGCTCCAGCAGCGGGTCCCACAGGGCGGCCTGGCGGGCCACCAGTGCCTCGGGCTCCGGCGCGCGATAGCACAGAAGATCGGCATCGCCGTAGGCGGCGAGCAACTCGGCGACCTCGGCCCGGCGCGGGGCCACCTTGTCGATGGCTGAATTGGCCGAGCGGGTGAAGGGCATGGTGCGCGGATCGACCGTGGCGCCCTGGTCGTCCCACTCGGCGGCGACCGCCACGGCCATCGCCCGGCTGGGCATCAGCAGCGGCGCCTTGCCCGGCGTGCGGATCGGGCGGCCGTCGAGGGTCACGGTGAATGCGTCGCCCTCGGCCACCACCTGCGCGGATTTCCAGAAGCGCTTGGGTTTCCAGCCGCTCATGCCGGCACCTCCCAGAGCGCGGCCAGCGCCGCGGGCAGCTCGGCGAAGCTGTCGATGAGCCGGGCGCCGTGGGCACGCAGCGCCTCGGGCGGGTGATAGCCCCAGCCGACGCCGATCCCCGGCACCCCGGCGGCGGCCGCCATCTGCATGTCGAAGCTGGTATCGCCGATCATCACGGCCCGCGCCGGCGCGGTGCCGGTCTCGGCCATCGCCGCGAGGACCATCGACGGGTGCGGCTTGGAAGGATGATCGTCGGCAACCTGCACCGTGGCGAAAAGCCCGGCCAGGCCGTGCATCTCGATCAGCGCCTCCAGCCCGCGCCGCGACTTGCCCGTGGCAACGCCCAGCACCAGGCCGGGCCGGCCCGCCAGATCGTCCAGCACCGCGCGCGCCCCATCGTAGAGCGGCGATGCCGCCCGCGCCTCGGGGGTCAGCCGCGCGGCGTGGAACGCCTCCTTGTAGGCGGCGACCAACGCCGCCTGCCGGCCACGCGGCGCGTCTGGGACAAGCCGGGCGATGGCGTGATCCAGCGAGAGACCGACGATGGCCAGGATCGCCGCCCGCTCGGGCGCGGGCACCGAGAGCGCCGCGAAGGCGGCGCGCATCGCGGCGACGATACTGGCCTGGCTGTCCACCAGCGTGCCGTCGACATCGAAGAGGACAAGGCGCGCGGGGGCGGTCATCGCAGGCTCTCAAAGGGATCGTCCGCGGCCAGGTCCTCGCTCCAGCCGAAGGTCTCCCAGCTTTCGGTCATGTGCGCGGGCAGCGGCGCGGTGAAGGTCATCGCCCGCCGCGTCGCCGGGTGCTCGACCGTCAGGCTGCGGGCGTGCAGGTGCAGCTTCTTGTTGATGATGCCGCCCAGCTGCGCGCCCCAGCCCTCGCCGAGATTCTCCTGCCCCGAGCCGCCATACTTGCCGTCGCCGACGATCGGATGGCCGATCGCGGCCATGTGCGCGCGCAGCTGGTGGGTGCGGCCGGTCACCGGCTCCATCGCCACCCAGGCCGCGCGCCCGGCGACCCGGTAGAGCGTGGCATAAAGCGTGTGGGCGCGCTTCGCGCCGGGGGTCGCGTCGATCTCGGAGGGGTGCAGCGCGGTCATCTTCTCGCCCTCGCCGCCGCGCCCGTGGCCCGGCGCCTTGACCAGCCCGGTCTTGATCTCGCCCAGATAAGGGGTCGGCACCCCGGCGACCAGCGCCCAGTAGATCTTGCGCGTCTCGCGGTGCCGGAAGGCCGCCGTCAGCCCGGCCGCCGCGGCCCGGTTGCGGGCCAGCAGCAAGACGCCCGAGGTGTCCTTGTCCAGCCGGTGCACCAGGCGCGGGTTCTCGTCCAGCCCGAAGCGCAGCGCCTCGCCCAGAGCGTCGACATGGCGGCTTTGGCCGCTGCCGCCCTGCACCGGCAGGCCCGGGGGCTTGTTCAGCGCCAGGATGTGATCGTCGCGATAGATCACGCAATCGCGGATCATCCGCGCGTCGGCCTCCGAAATGCGCGCCGGCGGCGGCGCCGGGCGGGTGTCGGTCTCGGGCAGCGGCGGGATGCGGACCTGCTGGCCGGGCGCCAGCCGGGTCGAGGCCTTGGCCCGCCCGCCATCGACGCGCAGCTCGCCCTTGCGGCACATCTTCTCGATCCGCCCCTGGCTGACATGCGGGAAGATCCGGCGCAGCCAGCGGTCCAGTCGCTGATCGCCGTCGCCCTCCTCCACGGTGATCGTCTGCACCCGGCTCATGCCAGCACCCCGCGCGCCGCGACCAGACCCAGCGCCAGCCCGCCGACCGAGAGCCCCACCGAGAGCAGCACGTAGAGCGCCGCCTGCCCCGTCGCGCCGCGCTCGATCAGGGTCATGGTCTCCAGCGAGAAGGCCGAGAAGGTGGTGAAGCCGCCCAGCAGGCCTGTCATCACGAAGGGGCCGAGATGGGTCAGCCCGCGCTCGGCCGCCAGCACCACGAAGACCCCCATCAGGAACGAGCCGACCACGTTCACGGTCAGGATCGCCACCGGAAAGTCGTGCAGGCCCACCAGGCGCAGGATGCCGACGCCGGCGAGATAGCGCAGCGCCGCGCCGATGGCACCGCCGAGGGCGACGAGGGAGAGGGTCGAGATCATGGGGCCCCTGTCGCGCGGCGCAGGTCCGGTGTCAAGATGCGCGCGGTGGGCCGGGCATGGGTCAGCCCTGCCGCTGCGCCCTCAGCTTCGCGAAATAGTCGAGGCGCTTCTTCAACTCGCGCTCGAAGCCGCGCTCGACCGGGGCATAGAGCAGCGGGCGCTTCATCTCGTCGGGAAAGTAGTTCTGTCCCGAGAAGGCGTCCTCGGCATCGTGGTCATAGGCATAGCCCGCGCCATAGCCCTGATCCTTCATCAGCCCGGTCGGCGCGTTCAGGATGTGCTTGGGCGGCGGCGCACTGCCCGACTGCCTGGCCAGTTTCATCGCCGCCTTGAAGGCGCCGTAGCCGGCGTTGGACTTGGGCGCCAGCGCCAGGTAGGTAACCGCCTGGGCAAGGGCCAGCTCGCCCTCGGGACTGCCCAGCCGCTCGTAGATCTGCCAGGCCTGCAGGCAGATGCCCTGCGCCTGCGGGTCTGCCAGCCCGATATCCTCGACCGCCATGCGGGTGATCCGGCGCGCCAGATAACGCGGATCCTCGCCCCCCGTCAGCATCCGCGCCAGCCAGTAGAGCGCGGCATCCGGGTCCGAGCCGCGCACCGACTTGTGCAGGGCCGAGATCAGGTTGTAGTGCTCGTCCCCCGACTTGTCGTACTTGGCAGCGCGGCGCATCAGGCGCCGCGACAGCGCCTCGGTGTCGAGCGGTGTGTCGGTCTTCCAGGCCGCCACCTGCTCGACCAGGTTCAACAGTGCCCGCCCGTCGCCGTCGGCCATCTCCTGCAAGGCCTCGCGCGCCGGGGCGGTCAGCGGCAGGGTGCGGCCCAGCTCGGCCTCGGCGCGCTGGGTCAGCAGCTCCAGGTCGGCCAGCGACAGGCGTTCCAGCACCAGCACCTGCGCCCGGCTGAGCAGCGCGGCGTTCAGCTCGAAGGACGGGTTCTCGGTGGTCGCCCCGACCAGCAGAATGGTGCCGTCCTCCATGTGCGGCAGGAACCCGTCCTGCTGGGCCTTGTTGAAGCGGTGGATCTCGTCGACGAAGAGGAGCGTGCCCTGCCCGTTCCGGCGCCGCAGCTTTGCCGCCTCGAACACCTTGCGCAGCTCGGGCACGCCGGTGAAGATCGCGCTGATCTGGACGAAATGCAGATCGCTCTCGTCGGCCAGGAGCCGCGCGATGGTGGTCTTGCCGACGCCCGGCGGACCCCAGAGGATCAGGCTGCCGAGGCTCTTCGCGGCCAGCATCGAGCTGAGCGGCGCGTCGGGCCCCAGCACCTGCGTCTGGCCGATGATCTCGGACAGGCGCGTCGGCCGCAGCCGGTCGGCCAGGGGCCGATTGGGGGCGGGCCCCTCCTCGGCGCCGGTATCGAAGAGGTCCGCCACAAGCGGCTCAGAGCCGGAAGCGCAGGGTGACCGGCTGGCCGCCGCGCACCAGCTCGATCTCGATGCGCCGGCCCGGAGCGGTCAGCGCCGCCTCGACATCGACGCTGAGCGCGATCTCGGTGTCATCCACGCGCAGGATCTGGTCGCCCGCCTGCAGGCCGGCCCGCGCCGCCAGCGGGCCGGGATCGGTGATGATCACCCCTGACGCAGACAGCGGCAGGCCGAGCCGTGCGATCACCGCCGGGTTGGCGCGGGCCACGGTCAGGCCGGGCAGCACGGTGGCCTCGGACAGGGTGCGCTCTTCGGCGGGCGGGGTGTCAGGCGCGGCGATCATCGCCACCTCGATCTCGGCCCGCTCGGCGCCGTGCATCCGGGTGACGCGGGCGGTCTGGCCGATCCCGGCCACCGACATCCGGAAGATCATCTCGGCCGGCGAGTTCACCGGCTGGCCGTCCACATCGGTGATCACGTCGCCCACCGCGAAACCGGCCAGCGCGAAAGGGCTGTCCGGATGCAGGTCGGCGACGACGATTCCCTCGGGCACCGCCAGCCCCAGCGAGGCGGCGAGATCGGCGTCGATGGGCTGGCCGACCATCCCCGCCCAGGGGCGTTCGAACCGGGTGGCGCCGGCGCGCGCCTGGACCAGGAACTCTGCGACCAGGTTGGCCGGGATCGCGAAACCGATGCCGTTCGATCCGCCCGAGCGGCTGAGGATCGAGGTGTTGATGCCGATCAGCGCGCCGTTCATGTCGATCAGCGGGCCGCCGGAATTGCCCGGGTTGATCGGCGCGTCGGTCTGCAGGAAATAGCCGCGTGCCTGGCCCGTCGCCGCGCCCGAGCGCGCCAGCCCCGAAACGATGCCGCTGCTGACCGTCTGGCCGACCCCGAACGGATTGCCGATGGCCAGCACCAGTTCGCCCACCTCGACCCTGTCGGAATCGCGCAGCGCCAGATGCGGCAGGCCCTCTGCGTCCTCGAGCCGCAGCAGCGCCAGGTCGCTCTCCTCGTCGGCCAGCATCACCTGCGCGGAATACTCGCGCCGGTCGCTCAGGACCACGCGGATGTCCGAGGCCTGCGCGACCACGTGATAGTTCGACACCACGATCCCGTCCGGCGAAAGGATCACCCCGGAGCCGAGCGAGTTCTGCACCCGCGGGCGCGGATCGGCGAAGCCCTTGAAGAACTCCTCGAAGAAAGGATGGCCCGAGAACGGACTGGCGCGGGGCGCGAACACCCGCTTGGCATAGATGTTGACCACCGCCGGCGCGGCCTGCTTGACCAGCGGCGCGAAGCCCAGGGTGATCTCGGCCTGGGACTGCGGGATGCGGGTCTCGGCGGCAGCGGGCAGAGCCAGCGCCACAAGGGTCGCGATGAGCGGAATCAGTCGTGTCGTCATGGCCTTCGGGATATGCGGGGCAAGCCGACGATTTGCAAGTGCGCCCGACACTTCGGCCACACTTGTTCCGTTTTCTCGCGCCTATAGATTGGCAGGGAGAACCATGAATGGAGGGTCGAAATGGCAAAGCTCGAAAAGGGTGCATGGGTCGTCGTGGCCGACACCGAGAAGGCGCAGATCTACCGCAATGCGGAAACGCCGTGGAAACCCCGGCTGGAGAGCGTGGCCCAGCTGGAAGCGGTGCCCGCATCGGCCACGTTCGGTCGGCCGGGTCGCCGGTCCGACGGGGGGCCGAACCAGATGTCGGCGCTGGAGGCACCGGACCTGCACAAGCAAACCCGAGAGAGATTTGCGCGCGAGCTGGCCGAGTTGCTCTACAAGAAGGCCCATAAAGGCGAATTCGCGCATCTGGTGATCGTCGCCGCGCCGCAGTTCCTGGGCGCCTTGCGCGACGAAATGCACCAGACCGTGCTCAGCCGCGTGATCGGCGAGATCCCCAAGACCCTGACCGAGCGCAAGCCGCACGAGCTTGCCCCCCTCGTCAAGACAGGGCTCGAGGCGCAATAGGCCGACCCCGAAGAAAAAACGCAGCCCGAAGCGGGCTGCGCCAGGTCCGGAAGCCTGTCCGGGTCTAGTCCTCGGCGGCCTCGGCGGCGGCGAGGCGGGCCTTGTCGGCGGCGCCCTTGGCCTCGCGGTCGCGGTCGACGAATTCGATGATCGCCATCGGCGCCATGTCGCCATAGCGGAAGCCGGCCTTCAGCACCCGGACATAGCCGCCCTGACGATCCTTGTAGCGCGGGCCGAGCACCTCGAAGAGCTTGGCAACGTACTGATCTTCCTTGAGTTTCGCAGCCGCCTGCCGGCGGGCGTGGATGTCGCCGCGCTTGGCCAGGGTGATCATCTTCTCGATGATCGGGCGCAGTTCCTTGGCCTTGGGCAGGGTGGTCTTGATCTGTTCGTGTTCGATCAGCGAGCCGGCCATGTTGGCAAAGAGCGCCTTGCGGTGCTCATGGGTGCGGTTCAGGCGGCGATAGCCTCGTGCGTGACGCATGTGTCTTCTCCTTCTTGCCCTCTACGGGCGGTTTTGCTTTGTCCGGCAGCCGATGCGTGTCAGCCGCTCTCCTTGGGGCTTTCGGGGCCCGAAACCGACGTCGGTATCACGTCGGTATTTGGTCGGTATCGCGTCGGTGCACACGCCGGTGCGCCGTTCCGCGACGGGTAGGCCGGGGTTCTCCCCGCCGTCCCCTCCTGCCGGCTGAAGCCCGGCAATCTGTCGGCCCGTAGGGCGGGGTTCACCCCGCCCCCCGTCAAAACGCGTCTTCGAACTTCTTGGCCAGGTCCTCGATGTTGTCGGGCGGCCAGTCCTCGACATCCATCCCGAGATGCAGGCCCATGCCCGAGAGCACTTCCTTGATCTCGTTCAGCGACTTGCGGCCGAAGTTCGGGGTCCGCAGCATCTCGGCCTCGGTCTTCTGGATCAGGTCGCCGATATAGACGATGTTGTCGTTCTTCAGGCAGTTGGCCGAGCGCACCGACAGCTCCAGCTCGTCCACCTTCTTCAGCAGCAGCGGGTTGA
>JAGRMU010000235.1:6384-7126 GCA_020441165.1 Sedimentitalea sp. | reverse complement strand
CCAGATGGATCAGCAGCGTCTCGCCCTCCGAGAGATCGGCGAGGATGTATTTCGAGCGCCGCCGCAGCAGCCGCACCGCGCGCCCGGTCAGCCGCGCCGCCATGTCCGGCGGGAAGGGCCAGCGCAGATCCGGGCGGTTGACCTGCGCCGCGACGATCCGCTGGCCCTCCATCACCGGGCCGAGGCCGCGGCGGACTGTCTCAACCTCTGGCAATTCCGGCATTCTGCGCGCGCCCGTCGACCCGGCCGCATTGTGCGCGGCCCCAAGACCCCTATAACAGGGGCGAAACGGCAAGGCGACATCACCCATGGCGGACAGCGACGACAAGACCACCCATTTCGGGTTCCAGACCGTGCCCGAGGCGGAGAAGGCCGGGCGCGTGCAGGGCGTGTTCAATTCGGTCGCCTCGCGTTACGACGTGATGAACGACGTGATGAGCGTCGGCATCCACCGGCTCTGGAAGGACGCGATGATGGACTGGCTGGCGCCGCGCCCCGGCCAGCGGCTGCTGGACGTGGCGGGGGGCACCGGCGACATCGCCTTCCGCTTTCTCAAGCGCGCCGGCTCCGGCCACGCGACGGTGCTGGACCTGACCGAGCCGATGCTGGTCGCGGGCCGCAAGCGCGCCGAAGCCGAGCAGATGGCGGGCAGCATCGACTGGGTGGTGGGCGACGCCATGGCGCTGCCCTTCGACGCGGGCAGCTTCGACGTCTACACGATCAGCTTCGGGATCCGCAACGT
>JAGRMU010000235.1:0-6310 GCA_020441165.1 Sedimentitalea sp. | reverse complement strand
TTCAGCCAGCTGCCGAACCGGGCGCTGCAGAAGGCCTATGACCTCTACAGCTTCAACGTGATCCCGCGCATGGGCCAGGTGATCGCGCGGGACCGCGACAGCTACCAGTACCTGGTCGAATCGATCCGCAACTTCCCCGACCAGGAAACCTTCCTGAGCATGATTCGGCAGGCGGGGTTCGAGCAGGCGAAATACCGCAACCTCTCGATGGGCATCGCGGCGCTGCACTCGGGCTGGAAACTCTGAGCGATGCGCGGTCCGCACAACATCATCCGCCTGATCCGCACCGGTGCCACGCTCGAACGCACCGGCGCGATGAACGTGGTGCTCGACGCCTTCGAGGCGCCGCGCGCGCTGCGTTTTCTCGCCCACGGGCTGGGCAAGCCCTTCATGTGGCTCGGTTACAAGGGCGATCCGGACATGCCGCCCGCCACCCGCGCCCTGACCGCGCTGGGGCCCGCCTACATCAAGTTCGGCCAGGTGCTCTCGACCCGCCCCGACGTGGTCGGCGACGAGCTGGCGGTGCAGTTGCGGGTGCTTCAGGACAAGCTGCCGCCGTTTTCCGTCGCGCTGGCCGAGGCCGAGGTCGCGAAGGAGCTGGGACGTCCGGTCTCCGAGCTCTTCTCCGAGTTCAGCGAGCCGATTGCGGCGGCCTCGATCGCGCAGGTGCACCGGGCGAAGGTGGTCGAGACCGGCCAGGACGTGGCGGTCAAGGTGCTGCGTCCGGGGATCGAAAAGGCGTTCCGCAAGGATATCGACGCCTTCTATCTCGCGGCGCGGGTGATCGATCTCTTCGCCCCCGGCGCCCGGCGGTTGCGGCCGATGGAGGTGATCGCGCATTTCGACGGGGTGGTGCGGGGCGAGCTGGACCTGCGGCTGGAAAGCTCGGCCGCCTCGGAATTCGCCGCCAATACCGGCGATGACGAGGGGTTCGAGCTGCCGCCGATCATCTGGAACCTCTCGGCGCGCCGGGTGATGACGCTGGGCTGGGCTGACGGCGTGTCGCTGGGCGACAACGCCGCGCTGGACGCGGCGGGGCATGACCGGGTGGCGCTCAGCGAGCGGGTGCTCGAGCTTTTCCTGCAGCACGCGCTGCGCGACGGCTATTTCCACGCCGACATGCACCAGGGAAACCTCAAGGTCGCGCCGAACGGCAATATCGTCGCCTATGATTTCGGGATCATGGGCCATATCGACGAGTATACCCGCCGGGTCTATGCCGAGATCCTGTTCGGCTTCATCCGGCGTGACTACAAGCGCGTGGCCGAGGTGCATTTCGAGGCCGGCTACGTGCCCGCCGACCGCGACGTGGACGAGTTCGCCCGCGCCCTGCGCGCGGTGGGCGAGCCGATCTTCGGCATGGACGCCACCCGGATCTCCATGGGCCGGCTGCTCAGCTACCTCTTCGAGGTGACCGAGCGCTTCGGCATGGAGACGCGGACCGAGCTGATCCTGCTGCAGCGCACCATGGTGGTGGTCGAGGGGGTCGCCCGCTCGCTCAACCCGCAGGTCAACATCTGGCAGGTCGCCCGCCCGGTGGTCGAGGATTACATCAAGCAGTCGATCGGGCCCAGGGCGGTGCTCACGGACATGGCCAAGACCGCCAAGGTGATCGCCCGCTTCGGCCCGCGCCTGCCGGGGCTGGTCGAGGCCGCGCTGATCCGGCAGGCGGGTACGCAGGATCAGGGCGACCGCCGCTCGCGCTGGCCGCTGGTCGCGGCCGGCCTCGCCGGCGTCACGCTCGGCGTCGCCGGAACGCTGGCCGCCACCCTCCTGGGCTGACTCTTCCCGGTTTCTTCTGGCGGAAAATATCCTGGGGGGAGCCGCGCCGCGCGCGGCGGGGGGCAACGCCCCCCGCGTTGCTGGCTTAAAGCCGTTCGATGGCGAGCGCGATGCCCTGCCCGCCGCCGATGCACATGGTGATCAGCGCCTTCGAGCCGCCGATGCGCTCCAGCTCGTAGAGCGCCTTGACGGTCAGGATCGCGCCGGTGGCGCCGACCGGATGCCCCAGCGCGATGGCGCCGCCATTGGGGTTCACCTTGGCCGGATCGAGCCCCAGCCCCTTGTTGACCGCCAGGGCCTGGGCGGCGAAGGCCTCGTTGCTCTCGATCACGTCGAAATCCCCGATGCCGAGGCCGGTGCGCTCCATCAGCTTCTGCACCGCCGGGATCGGGCCGATGCCCATCACCTCGGGGCGCACGCCGGCGACGGCATAGCCGAGGACGCGTGCCTTGGGCTTCAGACCGGCCTTCTCGGCGGCCCCGGCGGTGGCCAGCACCACGGCGGCGGCGCCGTCATTGATGCCGCTGGCATTGCCGGCGGTCACCGTGCCGTCCTTCTTGAACACGGTGCGCAGACCCGCCAGCGCCTCGGCGGTGGTCGCCTTGGGGTGCTCATCGCGCTTGAACTCCACCGTGTCGCGGCGGACCTTCACCTCGACCGGGGCGATCTGGCTGTCGAAATAGCCTGCCTCGATGGCGGCGGCGGCGCGCTGCTGGCTGGTCAGGGCGAAGGCGTCCTGGTCGGCGCGGCTGATTCCGGTCTCGGCGGCGACATTCTCGGCGGTGACGCCCATGTGGCCGGTGCCGAACGGGCAGCTGAGCGCACCCAGCATCATGTCGAGCGAGGTGACATCGCCCATCTTGGCGCCCCAGCGCGCCTGCGGCACGATATAGGGGCTGCGCGACATGCTTTCCGCGCCGCCCGCGAGGGCGAAGTCGGCATCGCCCAGCATCAGCGACTGCACCGCCGAGACGATGGCCTGCGCGCCCGAGCCGCAGAGCCGGTTGACGTTCATCGCGGGGGTCGTGTCGGGAATGCCGGCCTGCATCGCGGCGACGCGGCTGAGATACATGTCGCGCGGCTCGGTGTTGATGACATGGCCGAAGACGACGTTGCCGATCTGCGCGCCGTCGACGCCGGCGCGCTCGAGCGCGGCCTTGCTGGCGACGGTGGCCAGATCGATGGGGGCGATGCCGGCGAGCGCGCCGCCGAAGGTTCCGATGGCGGTGCGGGCACCGTCGAGAAGGACGATATCGGTCATGGGTCTTGGGTTCTCCTGTCTGGTCTCTGATCGCCTGCGCACCGGCCGAGCACTCGGCGGGCCCCGCAGGTCCGGCCGCGGGCCGGGGGTGACATCCGTGCCCTCCCTCTACACGCCCCGCGGCGCGCGGCAATGCGGCATTGCGCTGCCCCCCGGTGGAAATCCGCCGGTTCGCAGCCGCCCCCGCTGTGCTAGAACCCGAAGGGAGGGGGCCCGAATCCATGTCCGATGCCTTTCTGACGCAGATCACCGAAACCCTGGCGCAGATCGAGGCCGAGGGGCTGACCAAGCGCGAGCGGCTGATCGCCTCGCCACAGGGCGCCGAGATCGACGTCGGCGGGCGCCAGGTGATCAACCTTTGCGCCAACAACTATCTGGGCCTCGCCAACCACCCGGCGCTGGTCGCCGCCGCGCGGGACGCGCTGGAGCCCAAAGGGTTCGGCATGGCCAGCGTCCGCTTCATCTGCGGCACCCAGGACATCCACCGCGCGCTGGAGGCGCGGCTGGCCGGGTTCCTCGGGATGGACGACGCGATCCTCTTCGCCGCGTGCTTCGACGCCAATGGCGGGCTGTTCGAGCCGCTGCTCGGCCCCGAGGACGCGGTGATCTCGGACGCTCTGAACCATGCCTCGATCATCGACGGCATCCGCCTCTGCAAGGCGCGGCGCTATCGCTACGCCAATTCCGACATGGACGATCTGGAGGCGCAGCTCAAGGCGGCACGGGCGGACGGGGCGCGGCACGTGATGATCGCCACCGACGGGGTGTTCAGCATGGACGGGTACCTGGCGAAGCTGCCCGAGATCCGGGCGCTGGCGGATCGGCATGACGCGGTGCTGATGGTGGACGACTGCCACGCCACGGGCTTCATGGGACCGAAGGGCGCGGGCACGCCGGCGCATTTCGGCGTCAAGGCAGATATCCTGACCGGCACGCTGGGCAAGGCGCTGGGCGGGGCGATCGGCGGCTATGTCGCCGGCCCGCAGCCGGTGGTGGATCTCTTGCGCCAGCGGGCGCGGCCCTATCTCTTCTCCAACTCGCTGCCGCCCGCCATCGTCGCGGCGGGGATCGAGGCGATCCGCTTGGTGGAGGAGGGCGACGATCTGCGCGCGCAGCTTTTCGAGAATGCCGCATACTGGCGCGCGGGGCTGGAGCGGCTGGGCTTCGATCTCTTGCCCGGCGAGCACCCGATCGTGCCGGTGATGCTGGGCGAGGCGCAGCTGGCGCAGGACATGGCCGCGCGGCTCTTCGAGGAGGGAGTCTATGTCTCGGGCTTCTTCTTCCCGGTGGTGCCGCGCGGCAAGGCGCGGATCCGCACCCAGATGAACACGGCGCTGACGACGGGTGAGCTGGACCGGGCGCTGGCCGCCTTCGAGGTCGCGGGCAAGGCAGTGGGGGTGCTGGCATGAAGAACACGATGAAGGCGCTGGAAAAATCGCAAGCAGCCGAGGGGCTGTGGATGGTGGATGCGTCGGTGCCCGAGATCGGCCCCGACGACGTGCTGATCAAGGTGCACAAGACCGGCATCTGCGGCACTGACGTGCATATCTGGAACTGGGACGACTGGGCGCAGCGAACGGTTCCGGTGCCGCTGATCACCGGGCATGAATTCGCCGGCGAGATCGTCGAGGTCGGGCGCGACGTGGAGGATCTGAAGATCGGCCAGCGCTGCTCGGGCGAGGGCCATCTGATCGGCAAGCATTCGCGCCAGAGCCGCGCCGGCAAGTTCCACCTCGACCCCGCGACCCGCGGCATCGGCGTGAACGAGCCGGGCGCCTTCGCCGAATACCTGCGCCTGCCGGCCTTCAACGTGGTGCCGCTGCCGGACGAGATCGACGACGAGATCGGCGCGATCCTCGATCCGCTGGGCAACGCGGTGCACACCGCGCTGAGCTTCGATCTGGTCGGCGAGGACGTGCTGATCACCGGCGCCGGCCCGATCGGGATCATGGCCGCGGCTGTGGCCCGCCATGTCGGGGCGCGGCACGTGGTGATCACCGATGTGAACCCCGCGCGTCTGGCCCTGGCCGAGACGGTCGCGGACGTGGTTCCGGTCAACGTCGCCGAGGAGGAGCTGGCGCCGGTGATCGCGCGGCTGAAGATGACGCAGGGCTTCGATGTCGGCATGGAGATGTCGGGCAACCAGCGCGCGCTCGACCAGATGGTCGAGGCGATGACCATGGGCGGGCGGATCGCGATGCTGGGCATCCCGCCGGGCAAGTCGCCGGTGGACTGGAGCCGGATCGTGTTCAAGGCGATCACCATCAAGGGGGTCTATGGGCGCGAAATCTTCGAGACCTGGTACAAGATGATCGCGATGCTGCAGAACGGGCTCGATGTGCGCGGGGTGATCACCCACCGCTTCGGGGTGGACGATTTCGAGGATGGCTTCGCGGCAATGCGCTCGGGGCAGAGCGGCAAGGTGGTGCTGGACTGGACCTGAGGGTCGGGGGCGCTGCCCCCGTCCGCGCGGGGCGCGGACTCCCCCGGAGTATTTGAACCCACGAAGAAACAGGAGCGGCAATGGCGGCAGGGACGATCCTGGACGCGATCGGGAAGACGCCGGCGGTCTGGCTGGACCGGATGGTGGCGGCGCGCGGGCTGGAGGGGCGAATCCTCGCCAAGCTCGACCATCTCAACCCCGGCTTTTCCAAGAAGGACCGCGCCGCGAAGGGGATTGTCGCGGCGGCCGAGGCGGCGGGGGCGCTGGCGCCGGGCCAGGTGGTGGTCGAGCTGACCAGCGGCAACATGGGCACCGGGCTGGCCATCGTCTGCGCGGCGAAGGGCCATCCCTTCGTGGCGGTGATGAGCCGGGGCAATTCACCCGAGCGGGCGCGGATGATGCGGGCGCTGGGGGCCGAGGTGGTGCTGGTCGACCAGGTGCCGGGCGGCGTGCCGGGCGAGGTCTCGGGCGCGGACCTGGCGCTGGTCGAGGCCGAGGCGCAGCGGATCACCCGCGCACGCGGGGCGTTCCGGGCAGACCAGTTCGCCCATCCCGGCAATCGGGACGCGCATTTCGAGACCACCGGACCCGAGCTCTGGGAGGACAGCGGCGGGACCCTGACCACCTTCGTCGATTTCGCCGGCTCGGGGGGCACCTATGCCGGCACGATCCGGGCGCTGAAGGCGCGCCGGGCGGATCTGCGCGGCTACGTGGTCGAGCCGGAGGGCGCGGCGGTGCTCGCCGGCGGGGCGGTGGCGCGGCCCGGTCACCCGATCCAGGGCGGCGGCTATGCGATGCCGGACCTGGCGCAGATGCGCGGCGCG
>JAGRMU010000234.1:552-2103 GCA_020441165.1 Sedimentitalea sp. | reverse complement strand
CGGAAACGCTGCAACTGCTGGGGGCGTCGCTGGGCAAGCTGGGCAAGACGCAGGAGGCCTGCGTGACCCTGGCCGAGGTCGGCGCCCGCTTCCCGGCCACCGACGCCGCCGCGCGGGCGCGGGCGGAAATGGTGTCGCTCGGCTGCCCTTGAGCGCCGATGGCGACATTCTCGGCGCGGTCCGCGCACAGTTCCACAGCCCGCCCGCGCGCCTCGGTGTCGCGGTCTCCGGCGGGGGCGATTCGGTCGCCCTCCTGCACATCCTCTCCCGCTGCTTCGAGCCCGGCGCCGTAGAGCTGCACGCCGCCACCGTGGATCACGGCCTTCGGCGGGAGGCTGCCGATGAGGCGCGGGCCGTCGCCGCCCTGGCCGAGACCCTGGGCGTGCCGCACAGCGTCCTGACCTGGCGGGACTGGGACGGCGCCGGCAATCTGCAGGATCAGGCGCGCCGGGCGCGCTACCGGCTGCTCGGCGACTGGGCGCGGGCGCGGGGGATCGAGCTGGTGGCGCTCGGTCATACAGCAGACGATCAGGCCGAGACCGTGCTGATGCGCCTCGCGCGGTCCTCGGGCGTGACCGGCCTTTCGGCGATCCCGGCGCGCCGCACCCTGCATGGCGTGACCTTCCTGCGCCCGATGCTGGGGCTGGAGCGGGCGGCGCTGCGCGCCTATCTGCGCCGGCAGGGCATCGCCTGGGCCGAGGATCCGTCCAACGACGACGACCGGTTCGACCGGGTCCGGGCGCGCAAGGCCCTGCAGGTGCTCGAGCCGCTGGGACTCACCGCCACCGGCCTCGCCGCGGTGGCCGGCAACATGGCCCAGGCCCGCGAGGCGCTGGACTGGTACAGTTTTCTGGCCGCGCGCGAGCTTGCCCGCATCGATGCCGGCGCCGTGGTGCTGGACCTGCGCGGCTTCCGGGTCCTGCCCGAGGAGATCGCCCGTCGCCTGCTGGTGCGCGCGGTGATGTGGATCAGCGGCGCCGACTACCCGCCGCGGCGCTCGGCGACCGCAACGGTGCTGGATGCGATCCGGCGCGGCCGCTCGGCCACACTCGGCGGGTGCCGGGTGCTCAACGCGCAGGGCGCGATCTGGATCTGCCGCGAATACAACGCGGTGCGCGCGCTGAGCCTGCCGGCGGGGGCGACCTGGGACGGGCGCTGGCAGCTTTACGGCGACAGCGCCGCGGATATCGAGCTGCGCGCCCTGGGGCGGCGCGGGCTGCGGCACTGCCGGGATTGGCGCGACAGCGGCCGCCCGCTTGCTGCGCTCGCCGCCACGCCCGCGGTCTGGACGGGCGACGATCTGGTCGCCGCGCCCCTCGCCGGGCTGTGCAACGGCTGGCGGGCCGAGTTGATCGGCGGGGACGAGGCCTTCTTCACAACCCTATTATCGCATTGAACCTGCCCGGATCATGTCTATCTTAAGAGGCAAGCGGGCCGCGACCTTTCCGGCCCCCCTTATTCTTGGAGAGTTTCCTTGGGCAATGCGCGCAATATCGCCTTCTGGGTCGTCCTGTTCCTGCTCATCCTCGCGCTGTTCAACCTGTTCAGCGG
>JAGRMU010000234.1:0-491 GCA_020441165.1 Sedimentitalea sp. | reverse complement strand
TCGGTGAAGGATGGCGAGGTCAGCCAGGTCACGCTGGACGGCGAGCAGATCCGGTTCCGCGGCGCGGATGGCCAGGACTACGTGACCATCAAGCCGGCGGATGCCGAGGTCACCGATCTGCTGATCACCAACAACATCCCGATCCGGGCCGAGAAACAGCAGCAATCGGGGTTCCAGTCTTTCCTGATCACCCTGCTGCCCTTCCTGCTGCTGATCGGCGTCTGGGTCTATTTCATGAACCGGATGCAGGGCGGCGGCAAGGGCGGGGCGATGGGCTTCGGAAAGTCCAAGGCCAAGATGCTGACCGAGAAGCACGGGCGCGTGACCTTCGACGACGTGGCCGGGATCGACGAGGCCAAGGAAGAGCTGGAAGCGATCGTCGACTTCCTCCGCAACCCGCAGAAGTTCCCGCGCCTCGGCGGCAAGATCCCCAAGGGCGCGCTGCTGGTCGGCCCTCCGGGCACCGGCAAGACGCTTCTGGCGCGCGCCCC
>JAGRMU010000233.1:1360-4989 GCA_020441165.1 Sedimentitalea sp. | reverse complement strand
TCGTGCAGCGCCTCCTCGTCGGCGAGAACCGTCAGACCCATGCCCCGCGCGGCACGGGCGGCAGCGGCGCGGGCCGTGGTGTTGCCGGCGACGATGCGCGCTCCGAAGGCAAAGTGCGGCTGCGGCGGCGCGGCGCCGATCCCCGAGCCGATCACCGCCAGATCGTCCCCCGGCACGTCCGAGATCGCCAGCACCTGCACCGCCGCGCCCTTGAAATAGCCCAGGAGCCCGCCGCCCTTGATCCGCGACAGCTTGCGCCGTTCGGCGTTCATCGCGCCGATATCGAGACCGCTGGCCAGCAGGTGCCGGTTGAGCGCCGCCAGATCCCCGAGCGTCTTGCCTGGCACCGGGTCCTCGGCGAGGGACGAGGCACCGCCAGAGACCAGCAGCAGCAGCCGCGCCTCGGGCCCCAGCGCCGCGACTGCCTCGCGCAGGGCGCGTCCCGCGGCGAGGCTGCGGGCGTCGGGCACCGGGTGCGCGGCCTCGATCAGGCGCGCCTGCGGGGACAGGTCCGCGCCGTGGCCGTCCTTGGTGACCACCAGCGCCGGGACCGCGCCGAAGCGGTCGAGCGCCGCCCGTGCCATCGCGCCCGCCGCCTTGCCGACGGCGAGGATCAGATCGGGGCGCGGGCACTGCGGCCCGAGCGCGGCGGCGGTGGCCGCATGGCCGCCCACCGCCTCGACGCCGGCGCGCCAGATCGCGAGGGCGGCGTCGCGTCCGGTCATCCCGGTCAGCTTTCCAGCCAGATCGTCACCGGCCCGTCATTGACCAGCGCCACCGCCATCTCGGCGCCGAAGCGGCCGGTGGCGACCGGGATGCCCAGCGTCGCCAGCGCCCCGGCGAAATGCTCGTAGAGCCGCCGTCCGGCCTCGGGCGGGGCGGCGGCGGAGAACCCCGGGCGGTTGCCGCGCGCGGTGTCGGCGGCGAGGGTGAACTGGCTGATCACCAGCGCCGCGCCGCCGGTCTCGACCAGCGACAGGTTCATCTTGCCGAACGCGTCGCGGAACACCCGCAGGCGCGCGATCTTCGCGGCCAGCCGCTCGGCCTCCGCCTCGCTGTCGCCCTGCATGGCGCACACGAGGATCATCAGCCCCGGGCCGATCTCGCCCAGCACCGCGCCCTCGACGCTGACCCGGGCCTCGCTCACGCGCTGGATCAGCGCGCGCATGAGGGACCTCGCCGTGTCATGCGCGCCACTCCACCACCTCGGCCGGATCGGCGCGCGGGGTGCGGAAGGCATTGGCCGGGTGGTCCGGATCGGCATAGCCGAAGGAGATCGCGCAGACGATCTGCCGGTCCTCGGGGATCGCGAAATGCAGGCGCAGCAGCGGCGCGAAGCCGGCCACCGCCGCCTGCGCGATGCTGGCCACCCCCAGCGCCTCGGCGGCCAGCGCGAAGGCGGTGACATAGGCGCCGCAATCGATGGCGCCATAGGTGCCCAGATCGGCCGGGGTCGAGACGATCGCGCAATGGGGCGCGCCGAAGAGCGCGAAGTTGCGCCGCATCTGCGCGGCCGAGCCGGCGCGGTCGCCCTTCGCGACGCCCAACGCCTCGTAGAGCTGCCAGCCGCAGCCGCGCCGCCGCTCCTGGTAGACGCCGCTGTAGCGCGCGGGAAAGGCGATGTCGGGCTGCGGTTCGCGTGCGTCGGCCTCGGCCAGCAGCGCCGCGCGCAGCCGCTCGGTCTCGGCGCCGCTGGTCAGCACCAGTTGCCAGGGCTGGGCGTTGCACCAGGACGGTACTTTCTGCGCGGCCTGCAAAATCCGCTCGATCACCGCGCGCGGCACCGGGTCCGGCCGGAAGGCGCGGCACGAATGGCGTGCGGCCAGAAGCGCATCGAAGGCAGAATAGGCGTCGGTCACGTGGCAGAGGCTCCCGGGCGGCGGCTGGGCGCAGGATGGCGGCGCCGGCGACGATCCGCAAGGGCGGAAATCTGTGCGCGACCGGCCCCGCACAATCTTGCAATCGGCGGGTTCGATCATAGGTGAGAGGCGTTAAAAAGGAGGACTGACACATGGTTGAGAAGACAGATCAATCCGGCCTCTGGCCCTCGCTCTACGATCCGTTCCGCGCCTTCGGCGCCCGGCTCTCGGACTGGCTGAACCCGGCCTCCGAGGCTTCCAGCGGCAGCGACGCCTATGACATCGCGATGGAACTGCCGGGCGTTTCGGAGGACGACATCGAGCTGACCGTCGAGGACGGGGTGGTGACGATCCGCGGCGAGAAGAAGACCGAGACCGAGAAGAAGGGCGATACCTGGTATTTCAGCGAACGCCAGTACGGCGCCTTCAGCCGCTCGTTCCGCCTGCCGGCGGATGCGGACGCGGCCAAGGCCTCCGCCAGGATGACCGACGGCGTGCTGCATGTCAGCGTGCCGAAACTGGCCGCCCAGGAGGCCAGCGGCGCCAAGAAGATCGCGATCTCGCGCAAGTGAGGCCAAATCGGCTCATGTCACGCTGAGCCGGGCATGGCGCGCCATGCCTCGGGATCGCGCCCATCCTCGGGACGGGCGCGATTCACTGCCCAGAAGTGAGACGGGCCGGCCGACCTGGTCGTGATCTATTGCTGCTGCGCCGCCAGCCAGCCGATCCCGGCCGCGACCAGCAGGCCGAGCAGGACCGCGAAGACGATCTTCACCGCCGACCAGGGCCGCTCGCCCTGCACCCGGCCGGTGCGGCCGTTGACCACGAAACGGTAGGTGCGGCCGCGGAACCTGTAGGCCGCCAGCCAGACCGGCAGCAGGATGTGCTTGAAGGTCACGTCGCGGATCTCGGTGTCGATGGCATGGATGCGCTGGCGGTCGCCGCCGATGTCGAAGCGCACGTCGCGCTCGATCACCCGGCCCATGTGCACGCGCGCCTCGGCATAGCCGTCCTGCAACGACACGGTATAGGCCTCGGCCCGGAAGCCGGCGAGGTATTCCGGCTGGTAGGGTTCGAGCGCCGGCAGGTCCCAGGGCTCCAGCCCGTCGGTGAAGGTCTTGGGCAGCGCGCGCGAGGCCAGCACCAGCACGTCGTCGAAGAACCGCGCCACCCGTCCCGAGGCGGGCTGCCAGCGGATCTGCGGCACCTGCTCCTGCACCCGCTTGCCGTTGCGCACCACCGTGCGCGTCACGTAATAGACCGTCCCGCGCTCGCCCGAATAGCGCGATTTGGTGTCCGCGTCATAGGTCCAGTAGGGTACGTAGATGCCCTGCATCCGGCGGCCCTTGCGGGCATAGGCGCGCAGCCCGTTCGGCGCGAACCAGAGCCGCCCCAGCCAGCCGGTCATCGCCGCGTGGGCGGCGCGCTCGTCGAGGGCAAAGGGCAGCACGCCGCGCGGCTTGATCTGGCGGTGCATGCCGGTGTCGGTGACCACGGGCGTGGCGCAGAACGGGCATTCCGCGGCGTGAATGTCGGGGTCGAACTCGAATTGCGCGGCGCAGTTGGTGCAGGTCACCACCCGCGCCTCCTCGATCTCGATCTCGGGCAGCGCCTCGGCGAGGGCCTTGTCGAAATCGAGCTCGGTCAGGGTCGCGCCGCGCCAGGGGCCGGCGCCGACCGGCTCGGTGTGGCCGCAGTGATCGCACAGCAGGGCGCCGCGGTCCGGATCGAAGCGCAGATCGGCGCCGCACTGGTCGCAGGGAAAGCGGT
>JAGRMU010000233.1:0-1307 GCA_020441165.1 Sedimentitalea sp. | reverse complement strand
TGCGCACCGGCGCACCGGGGCGCGCGACCAGGGCGGCCTCAGCGCCCACCGGTCGGCGGTGGAAATCTGCGCGTTTCCTCGGGCTGCCAGCGCGGATCGGCGCGCGGTCGCGGGTCACGGCTGGCTTCGGCTGATCGGGATGCATCGGACGGCGCCGCGCGGGTCAGGCGCCCGGCGGCGGAGGCGGCAGCACGGTGAAGAGCTGGGCCAGTTCCTGCACCTCCTCGGCGCGTTTCCAGCCGTCCTGGCCCGCGGTCCAGACCAGGCTGTCGCGGGTCAGGCGGCCTTCGCTGGCCATCCGTCCCATCGCCGCCTTCGAGAACGGGCCGGCGGTGGCGCCGCCCTCGGCCAGGTGCCAGACATGCTCGACCGGTGGCGGCGGGGGCGGCACCGCGCCACTCTGCGGCGCGGCGCCCCAGGGGCCTTGCCGCGCCATCTGCGCGCCCATCGCCATGCCCATTCCGGCGCCGATCCCGGCGGCCATGCCGCCGCCCGAGGGGTTCGCGGCGGCCGAGGTCATCGCCTCGGCGGCGGAATACTGGGTGAAGCGGCCCAGATCGCCCGCCATGCCCATCGAGGTGCGCTTGTCCAGCGCCGCCTCGACAGCGGGCGGCAGCGAGATGTTCTCGATGTAGAGCTCGGGGATGGTCAACCCGTAGCTTTCCAGCGTCGGCGCGATCTCGCGCGCCACCAGCTTGCCCAGATCTGCGGTGTTGGCGGCCATGTCGAGCACCGGGATGCCCGAGGCGGCGATCGCCCGGCTGAATTCCTGCACGATGATGTTGCGGATCTGGAAGCTGATCTCGTCCATGGTGAACTCGCCGTCGGTGCCGACGATCTCGGTCAGGAACCGCGCGGGGTCGGTGACGCGGACCGAATAGGTGCCGAAGGCCCGGATCCGCACCGGACCGAACTCGGGATCGCGGCAGATGATCGGGTTCTTGGTGCCCCATTTGAGATCGTTGAACCGGGTGGTGTTGACGAAATAGATCTCGGAGAGGAACGGGCTGCGGAAGCCGTGATCCCAGTGGTTCAGCGTGGTCAGGATCGGCATGTTGTTGGTCTCGAGCATGTAGAGACCCGGGGTGAAGACGTCGGCCAGCTGCCCCTCGTGCACGAAGACTGCCGCCTGGCCCTCGCGCACCGTCAGCTTGGCGCCGTACTTGATGGCGTGGCCCTCGCGCTCGAAGCGCCAGACCATGGTATCGCGGGTGTCGTCTGTCCAGTGGATGACGTCGATGAATTCGCCGGTGAGAAAATCGAGAATGCCCATGTGATACGTCTCCGTTGGGTCAGAAATTGTTTGC
>JAGRMU010000232.1:16602-16886 GCA_020441165.1 Sedimentitalea sp. | reverse complement strand
CTGGTTCTGCAGATCGTCACCGGCATCGTGCTGGCGATGCACTATACCCCGCATGTCGACATGGCCTTCGCCTCGGTCGAGCACATCATGCGCAACGTCAACGGCGGGCACATGCTGCGCTACGTGCATGCCAACGGCGCCTCGCTGTTCTTCATCGCGGTCTATGCCCATATCTTCCGCGGTCTCTATTACGGCTCCTACAAGACCCCGCGCGAGATCACCTGGATCATCGGCATCCTGATCTTCGTGCTGATGATGGCCACCGCCTTCATGGGCTACGTGCT
>JAGRMU010000232.1:16152-16465 GCA_020441165.1 Sedimentitalea sp. | reverse complement strand
TTCAGCCTGCACTACCTGCTGCCCTTCGTGATCGCGGCGCTGGTGATCGTGCATATCTGGGCCTTCCACACCACCGGCAACGCCAACCCCACCGGCGTCGAGGTGCGGCGCGGCTCGCGCGCCGAGGCCGAGAAGGACACGCTGCCGTTCTGGCCCTATTTCGTGATCAAGGACCTCTTCGCCCTGGCGGTGATCCTGACCGTGTTCTGGGCCATCGTCGGCTTCATGCCCAACTTCCTCGGCCATCCCGACAACTACATCGAGGCCAACCCGCTGGTGACGCCGGCCCATATCGTGCCGGAATGGTATTTCC